>JADGHK010000653.1 GCA_019686145.1 Bryobacteraceae bacterium
GTTGGCTATGAATCGTGCGTTCGGATTCACCTTGCGGATTTCTCTGTCCCACAAACGCCACAAGTCAAAGAGCCGCTGCTCATGCCAGTCCAGGTAGGCCTGGCGGGCGGGGTCCTGCGGATCGGTCGTCCGCGGCAGGTCAAACCCGGTAGCGGCGCGAAAGTTGGTCCGGCAGTTCTCGCAGTAGCAGATTCCGTGTCCGGCCCAGCGATTACTGAAAACTCCATCGATGTTATACTTGCCGGCGATTTCCCGCGTAACTTCTGTCATGAATTCGAAGTTGTACGGGCCCAGAGCGCAAGTCACCCAGTAGTCGGGGTGCGCCCAATGACGGCGCTTCCGGCCCTCCGCATCGACGGCAACCCACTCGGGGTGTGCCTGGGCGGCGTCGTGATGAATTCCATGCGGGTCCGTCCGGGCGAGAACCACCATGCCGAGCTTCCGGCAGCCTTCCACCATTTCGCCGAAGACGTCTCGGTCGCCGAGGTACTTGCTCCGATAGTGCAGCGGGATTTGTGTCGGGTAGAAGGCTACGCAGCCGCCGGCGCTGAGGCAGACGCCATCAGCGTGGATACGGCGGAAATAGTCGAGCCAGAACTGCGGGTCGTAGGAGCCGGGATCGTTTTCGACGAACGCGAGCTGCGCCCACCGCATCGGCTTATCCGGCCAGGACGGCTCCGCGGCCAAAGCGGGAGCGAAGCCGCCGCTGCCGGCAGTCAAGGCCGCTGCTTGCAGGAACTCGCGGCGCCGCAAGGAACCTCCTGCTACTTTTTCGGATGGGCCTTCAACTGGGGCCGCAGCGCCAGATTGACGAGCACCATGACCACGGAGCCCGCGGGCAACAGCAGGAGAGCGGTTCGCAGGTTATCAAGTCCCTCCCCAGCAATGGCGCCGATAATCCGTGAGCTGATAGCGAGGCCAATCCAACCGGAGGTGATGACAATTCCCATTGCTGTCGCGGTGCCTTTCGGGAATGCGTCGCCAACCATGGCGAGTGTCGTCGGGAAGACGGGAGCCATGGCGAGTCCCGCACAGAAGACAGCCGCGCCTGCAGCGGTCGGACTGCTGGTTTCGAGCATCAGGTACGTCGTCAGCGCCATGAGGGCGGCGGAGGCCAGCGTAACGTTGACAGCCGACACTTTCACGAGAATCGGAGCGACAACCATGCGCCCGATGAGCAATCCGAGGGCAAATCCGAGAGAGAGGATATTCAGCGCCCGCGACTGCTCAATGCCTTGTCTCACAAGGTACTCAACCAGCCAGTTCCAAACGCCCACTTCCGCCGACACGTAGAGAAACATGAAGACGGAAAGCAGCCAGAGCGCCGGACGGCCGAGGATCGTTCCCGCCTGGCTCCATTGCACGCTCCGCTCTCCGCTCGGCGGGGGCATCTTCGTCACCACGTGAAGCACGAAGGTGACCAGCGTCAGGATCGCCGCCGTGTAGGCAAGGCGGATCGTGTCGCTGTTCAAAAGATTGGCGGCGATGAAAGGCGTGGCAAGGCCGCCGAGCCCGAAGAACAGGTTCAGGAAGTTCAAAACCGCGCCACGGCGGGCCGGGTTGATATCACTGACGAGGGCATTGGCGCCGGTTACGATGATGCCGCCGCCGAGACCCAGCAGAAGCAGCGTCGGTAAAAGCTGGCCGTAGGAACCGCCCGTATTGGGAAGCCAAAACAGCGAAATCGTGATTAATCCAAGACCCGTGACGAGTGCGGTCTTCTTTCCCTTGTTGTCGATCAGCGGGCCAGCGGATACCGAAGCGATGACAAGTCCCATCGCCTGCGCGAGCGCAACATATCCTTTCTGTTCTCCAGTGAGCGAGGTAAATGTCGGCATGATAGTGCCGAGCATGGCGGCGATTATGCCGTAAACAAAAATCGCCAAGATTGCGGCGACGATCAACATACGTTTCTCCTGACTTGTTAGCCGCGGCATCACCGTTACAGCCGCGCGAAACAGAATCTTACCAGAAACAGTCTGGACAAAGAGGCACTTTCCTCGATACTGCGTCCGCTCACGGGGCGTCGTAGAAAAGGGAGGATCTCCATTCATGGAGGATAGGACCAGGAACACGACGGTGGTCGGTGTCTTCGATTCGGAAACGGACGCCGAAAACTGTGTGCGTGAGCTCCGTGATATTGGGTTCCGGGCCGGCGATATCAGCCTGGTGACAAAGGATCGCCGGGCGAGAACGGCGGGCAGGAGGCTGCGCGGCCGAGGCGAACGAAGAGCCGCTGAGGGAACGTCGATCGCCGAAAACGTTGCGGGTGGCGCGTTATTTGGCGGGTTGGGCGGCCTGCTGATCAGCCTCGCGTCGATCGCAATCCCTGGCGTGGGCCCGATTGTCGCGGCTGGTCCGCTTGCCACGACTCTTGCCGGTGCAGGCATCGGCGCGGTGGGAGGAGGCATCATCGGCGCGATCAGGAATGCCGGTATTCCCGAGGAAGAGGCGAATATCTACGCGGAGAGCATCCGACGAGGCGGGAC
>JADGHK010000654.1 GCA_019686145.1 Bryobacteraceae bacterium
CCGGTTCCGCTGGCCCTCCTGGCCGACACCGATTGCGAAGATTTTGAGCGAGTCCTTGCGACAAACGTGCTCGGTCCGTTCCGGCTGACGAAGGCGCTGTTTGGAGCGCTTGCATCTTCAGCCAGGGAAGGGCGAGGCGCTGTGGTAGTCAACATCTCGAGCGATGCTGCCATCAATCCCTATCCCCGCTGGGGCGCTTATGGCGCGAGCAAGGCCGCGCTTCATCATCTGACCCGGATCTGGAATGAGGAGCTCTCCGGTCAGGGCATCCAATTCCTGCCGATCGATCCGCCGACATGGACACGCCGATGCATGCAGCGGCAATACCTGACGCGGATCGCTCTCAGCTCAAGCGCCCGGAGACTGCAGCCGCAGAGATCGCGGATGCGATCGCCGTTGCGTTGCTCCATGGAAATCGACAGTTGCAGACGGTGGTGGAGGAGGTAGCACAGTGATTGCGGCAAGCGCGCCAGTCCAGCGCCCGGGAAACGCGAAGCTGCTCGTATCCGAAGGCCGCCGCATCCGGCACGTCCCGCGCTCCGAGTTTCCGGATCTGTTGCGGCCGGGCGATCTGGTCATCGCCAACGATGCCGCCACCCTGCCGGCAAGCCTTTTCGGCCGGCACGCGCCGACTGGGGAGCCTATCGAGGTGCGGCTCGCTGGACGCGATTCGCTTGGCATGGATGAAATCAAACGTTTCTCGGCCATCGTCTTCGGACCTGGCGACTTCCGCACTCGCACGGAGGAGCGTCCGTCGCCGCCGGAGCTCGCGCCGGGCGATCAACTGATCCTGGGACCTCTGCGCGCAACGGTCATACGGCTGATGAATCACCCGCGCTTCATCTCGCTCGAATTTCAGGGCTCGCCGGCAGAGATCTGGGAGGGGTTGGCAAGCTGGGGCCGCCCCATCCAATACTCACACGTCCCGACGCCGCTTGCCCTTTGGGACACCTGGACTCCGATCGCGGCTCTGCCGGTCGCATACGAACCTCCCTCCGCCGGATTCGTCCTGGACTGGAGCGGATTGAAGCGGCTGATCGAACGAGGAGTCCGATTCTGCACCATCACACACGCCGCTGGAATTTCGTCAACAGGCGATCCGAACCTGGATTCGCTTCTTCCCTTCGACGAGCCGTATCGCATCCCTCCCTCCGCGGCGCGAGCGATCGAAGAGACGAAATCGAGACACGGCCGAATTGTTGCGATCGGCACCACCGTCGTCCGGGCGCTCGAACATTCGGCAGCCATGTTCGGCGGAGCCGTGCCCCCTGGCGAACAGATGGCCACCCAGAGAATCGGAGCCGGAAGCAGACTGCGCATTGTGAGTGCCGTTCTCTCCGGCGCACATGAGCCGGGCACCTTTCATTACGAGCTGCTCAAAGCGTTTGCAGACGCCGGGACGCTGAGCCGCATCGACCGGGAATTGGAGGCGCACGGCTATCGGACGCACGAGTTCGGCGATTCGGTCTTTATTGTGAGATCTGCTGCTCAGGACGGGACAGCGAGGCTCTAGCTTTGCCGCGGCAGTTGGGCGAGGCGATCGAACCGGGTGTACAGCCTGGTTAGCAACACGTGCGAGGGGAAGTAGACGGCAGCGGGCCATACGGCCATTTCGACAATCAGGTATAGCAGCGGCGGCACCTTTCTTTGCGGCCTGGTTCCTGGTCCCCAGACCAGGTTAATGTTCCTCTCCGGGCTGGTGAATCGATACGTGATCAGCAAGACGGCCCAGGCCAAAAGCGTCTGCGCGATCCAGGCCCGGCGCTCGTATCCTAACCGGTGGGCTAACCACAGCAGCAGGAACGGCAGAACCAGATGGTAGAGCGAGAGCGAACGGATAAAACGCGGGATCTTGCGATCGAACATATAGGCAGTGATTCCCGTAGGGGAACGGTGAAGCACCTGAGCGAATGCGAAATCCAGGATCCAGATGAATTCCGAAAAGGACAGCGACACAGCCTGGCTGCTCGCCAGCCACCGGCTCCCCGACCAGACTGCCGCCAGCCCTCCCAGGAGGCCAATGTTGGAGAACCACAACAAGTTCGCCGCCCCATAGTGGCGGACGTAGACGGGCGCCAGAACCGCTATGAACCCTGCATAGGCGATCTTTATCAGGAAAGGAATACCGCTGGAGACACGAGCCAGGGGCAGGCCGGATGGAACGGAGTTTGACGCCTTTGGCTTTCCGGCCGGCGCAACGGCTCGCGCGACGATCGCAAGTGCTGTCCCGATCATCCGCGCCGCGCGAATCAGGTTCATGTCAGCGGCGGATCCAGCGCCGGGCCTTCGCCTCGAATCGCGGCAGCGAACCGGGAGGGACGCAGGAAACCGAAGCGCGGAGAGCGAATGCCCGCTGAAGGGCGGCCGCGACCCGGTCGGCAATCGCCGTTCCCGGCTCCTCGCCTGGAACCGGCTCGATCTGGACGCTGAGTTCCGCCAGAGCGCGCTCGGTTGAAACTTCCACCTGAAACTCGGCGATTCCGCCGACC
>JADGHK010000655.1 GCA_019686145.1 Bryobacteraceae bacterium
GACCGCGCCAGCGAGACGACAAGGCCCGGCCGCTTCGGCAAGGCATCGAGATCCTGGGTTAGCAGCCATCCCCCGCCGCGGGTTTCGACCGGCCTCTTCAACTCAGCACGTAGGGCCGGGACGACGCAATCGCCCGCATACTCGGAGCTGCCGGACCCGGTAAACAGGACGGTTTCAGCAGGCTGCAAGAGGTTGCTCAGGAGGGATTCGTTCGCGATCAGAGTCTTCGCCGTCTCGATCCACGTGACCGGCTGCTGCAGGATTTCGGTTAACGTGTGCCGGTACTGCGGCTGGGCGTACATCCGTTCTGCCAGAAGCCGGCTCAAGCCGGGCTGAGTCCTGGCCGCCTCGGCTTCCCATTGCTCGAAAGTGTCGTGCACGGAGTCAGGATATCAGAACCGGATTTTCGGTTGCTTGCGTTTGCTTTCGCTGGACAACACCCGAAGCGCCGTCGAGGAATCATCCACTTCTCACCGCGGCGCCCGCAGTTCCGTTGCAATAATTGGAAGTGACATATTTCCGGAAGCTATTGACATTTATTGTCGCAGTAACAGGAATTGTCGTAACCTTTCGTACATTTGCTGGTCCTTTCACACTTGTAATTCCAGTTAACAGTCCATTAAATGCCGAGAGTTTCTTCGGAATTTCCGTCACCTTGCTGATGTTAACCCGGGTTGGCTTTTCGAGATCGAGAGGAGCATCTGGCGCGCATTGGCCGGCAGTAGCAGCAGCCGTTGCCCTGGTAGGCGGAATCTGCGTCACGATGCTCGCACGATCAGAATCCGTCGCGTTCCTATCCGACGATTTCATCCTGACGCAGCTGGCCTCGCAGTGGACAACGGAGAACCTTCGCGTGCTATTTACGACAGGGGGAGGCGACGGGTTCTACCGGCCGGTCGGGGCAGTGTCTCTGCTGATCGATGCAAGGTGGGCCTCTTTCGACCCTGTCTTATGGCACCGGTCGGCGTTGGCCCTGCACACGGTAAATGCAGTCCTCGTTACGCTGCTCGCAGCCCGGCTGGACGCCTCTCTTTGGTCCGCAGTTTTCGCCGGGGTCTTGTTTGCAATTCACGGGACACGCCCGGAGGCGGCGGTATGGATCGCTGGCCGCTTTGATCTCCTCGCGACGCTTTTCGCCCTCGGCGCCATCCTGCTTTTCATCGAAGGGTGCGAGCGGGGCGGCCGCAGCCGCTACTTTGCCCACGGCACGGCTTTGATTCTTCTGATTCTCGCCGTAATGAGCAAGGAATCTGCGTACATCGCGCCGCTCTTAATGGCGCTGTACGTCGCATCAAGGCTGCCAAAGCAGGGTTGCGGGATCCGGTCGCTGATCCCATTTTTCCTTGCAGCGGGGCTGGTATTTGCGTACCGTTGGAGCCTATTCAGCGGAATTGGTGGCTACGTTGTCAGTGAAACCGGCCGGCCTCAGGCGTTCTCCCTCGGACTTCTAACGACTCTGAAGGCAGTGGCGCTGCGCCTGTGGGCAATTCTCTACTTCCCGATCAACTGGAGCGTCGATCCTACTCCGGCCCTTGGTTTTCTCTGTGTGTTGTATATGACGTTGCTGCTTTGGCTGGCGGTGCAAACCAGACCGACGAGGCAGCTCCTGCTACCCCTTAGCTTCCTGCTCGTTGCGATCATCCCCGCGTTACCTCTTCTACTGATTGGCACAAGCTTGGGCAATTCCAGGGTGCTCTACCTGCCATCAGTTGGTTTCTGCATTTTCCTTGCGCTGGCCGTGGACGGATTGACGGGCCGAGCTCGATATCTCATCCCGACCGTCATCGCCGCCTTTCATGCCGGTGTTTTACATCACAATTTGAACGTGTGGGACTATGCCTCGGCGAAGGTTCAGTCAGCTTGTTCTGCGGCTGCCGATGCAGCCCGGTCTTCCAAGACCCTTGCGGTTTTGGGATTGCCCGGAGAGATTCGCGGCGTCCCCGCCTTCTCGAACGGTTTCAGAGAATGCGTTGAGCTTCGGGCCGGACATCCGGTGGCAATCGAGAGAATCGGGAAAACCGGCGGCGCTCCCATTGCAAAGAACGCAGTCAGGCTGGAATGGGACAAAGCGAATGACCGGCTGGTCCGGCTAAATCAATCGGCTGGTGAATGAGTGAGTTCGGAAGGAGTTATTGGAGCGGGAGACGGGAATCGAACCCGCAACCAACAGCTTGGAAGGCTGTGACTCTACCATTGAGTTACTCCCGCCCACGCACCAAGAGGAGGACTCTCGGTGGAGCCAAGCTCACTACTATTGTACGGAATGGCCGGTGAAGGGTCAATGTGTGTATGCGGTCTCCGCCGGACGCGCGAGCCGCCGGGCGCTTCCCGGTCATCAGCCTGTTACAATTTGCTGGTACGCTTTCAACATAGGCAGCTTACATCGGGTTTCCAAACAGTACACCTGCTCTCCGCCGTCCGTAGGGATGCCATCCGGGATTGGCGGAAATGCCTCGGGAGGAAAGGATGGTCCGCAGAGACTTTTTG
>JADGHK010000656.1 GCA_019686145.1 Bryobacteraceae bacterium
GTCCGGTTGGCCTTGTACTCCGCGAAGGCCTGCTCGCGGAACGTTGGGCTGCTGCTCTCAAAGATGGCGGCGATGTACTCCGGGTGGTAAGACGTGGTCAGCTTCCGAAGCATGTTGTGGAAGATGAACACGGCTTCCGTGGGGAGTCCTTTGCTTGTCCGCATGGGAGGAGCGCCGCTGCGGGCGCGGGCATGGTAGGCCCGGAAAATAAAACCGAACGAATCAATGAGAAAGAGGCGAGGGCGTTCCATCCGGAATCCCCATCATACCTCCGGACATCGCGAGGATTCGATCCGCCTCCAGGCAACCGCAATGACACACTGAAATGCGCAAAGTGTTGCAAAAAAGCCACACATAGAATTTGCAAACTCTTGCATTTGAGTCATATACAAAGCGGATGCCGGATTGCTAGACTGGGAGCTTGTAAGATTCGCCGGGGGGCGGGAGGTGAGGATTGCGTTTTGAGACAACTGTACAGCGCGCTGTGGAAGCTTCAGGTGTCGGGCTTCACAGCGGAGTTCCCGTGCGGATCCGGATTCTGCCCGCGCCGCCTTCTACCGGTATCGTCTTCCTCAGAACCGACCTGGACCGGTTTCCCGTTCCCGCAAGCTGGGAGCACGTCGCCCGGGTCAGCTACGCTACCAGCCTGATGCGCCAGGGGGTGCTCATTTCGACGACCGAGCACCTGTTGAGCGTTTTCTACAGCATGGGGGTAGATAACGCCTACGTCGAAATCGACAATCTGGAAGTCCCCATCCTCGATGGCAGCGGACTCCCGTTCGTACAACTCATCCAGAGCGCCGGGCTGAAAGTGCACCGGCGGCGGCGCCGCTACCTTCGCATCCGCCGTCCGGTCTCGGTCGAAGGCGGAGGCAAGCGGATTACGATTCTGCCCTCCGACCGGTTCCTGCTGACCTGCGATATTTATTTTGAGCATCCCCTCGTCGGCCGCCAGTCCCTGGAGATGGAGGTTACGCCGGAACGTTACGCCAGCGGCATCGCCCCTGCCCGGACCTTCGGGTTTTCCTGGGAGCTCGATCAAATGCGAGACATGGGACTGATTCGAGGGGCGACGCTTGAAAACGCGGTCTGCTTTGACCGCACAGGCGTCCTGAATCCCGAAGGGCTCAGATTCCCGGACGAGTGCTGCCGTCACAAGGCTCTGGATCTGATCGGAGATCTCGCACTGATCGGGAAGCCGCTCCTCGGGCATGTCATCGCCGAACGCGCCGGACATGCAATGCATGTGGCCCTCGTCGCCAAGATCATGTCCGATCCAACTTTATACGAAGTTCTGAGTTTCGATCAGCTTGCGTCGAGAGTCGCCCACGCCCTCGTCTGTTAACCGCGTGCCGCCGATTGGGATGAATCTGCCCAACCTGCTGTCCGCCCTCAGGCTGGCGCTTGCACCCGTCATTGTACTGGCCGTACTCCAGGGCAACTTTCCTGCTGCGCTTGGCCTCACCCTGGCTGCGGGCATCACCGACGCCGCCGACGGGGCGCTCGCCCGCCGCTTCAACTGGATCACCCGGCTGGGAGCCTATCTCGACCCAATCGCCGACAAAGCGCTGTTGGTTGGAGTTTACGTCGCCCTCGGAGTCTCGAACGCCCTGCCCCTCTGGCTTGTCGGGATGGTCTTCCTCCGGGACATTCTGATCCTCCTGATGGCATCCGTTGGCTACCTTGTTTACAAGGTTCGCGACTTTCCGCCCTCGCTATGGGGAAAAGTGAGCACGATTCTCCAGGTTTCCGCAGCGGTCCTGGTCTTGACCGCAAAGTCCTTCCCCCAGGTGGCGCTGAACGGCATCGTGCTGGCCGCGATCGCTCTGACGGCGGTGGGTACCGCGTGGAGCGGAGCGCATTATATATGGATTGGGGTGACTCGCCTGCGCCAGCTGCGCCGCACCTCTCCCCGAAGCTCTCATTGACGCACGGGGAAGGCAGGGGTAGTCTAAAAGTGTGGGAGCGTCGATGAATCGCTATGCGCCATCCCGTCAATACTTGTCAGCGGGATTCGTAGCTATAGCGCTAGCTCTCTTCTCAGGCTGGTGCGGGCTTTCCTGGGCGCCCGCGTTCATTCCCGCCTTTCTGTTCCTCGTAAGTGCCGCCGTCGTTTTGGCTCTCGCCACTCGCCCCGCGATTGAAATTCATGACACTCATCTGGCGATCGGAAAGCGAGTGATCCCGTGGTCCGACATCCGGCGCATCGATCGGAGCGGGTGGGAATCACCGTTGATTCTTTACATCACCCTGGCCGATGAGCGAAGGGTCGTGCTCGTGTACCCGGGCGATATGGATTCGTCGATCAGCCTTGTCCGCCATCTGCAGCGGTCGGCGCGCTACGCTCTCATTGATGGGAAGCCATACAGCGAGATCTGGGGCGATTCACAGCCCGGTAAGGAGCGTAAGCCGCTGGCGTCGCCAAGATATCGCCTCCTGACCGAGGAAGATGAGGCGGAAGTGGAGCGCCTCTACCAGCGGTTGAAG
>JADGHK010000657.1 GCA_019686145.1 Bryobacteraceae bacterium
GTGCGAGGGAATACTACGAGCGACTGCCCGAAACCAGCCGTCTTGTGGGAGGTCTTTCGGAAGCAGACTCATCTGGATCTCGCGGGCGATATCCAGTTCCTCCTCGAGCCGCTGCCTCTGCCGCTCCTGTTCGAGCAGGCGCGCATTCTCGAGGATCGTGGATGCTTCGAGCGCCAGCGTCTGTAACAGCTCGCGGTTGCCGGACGAGAGATCCGCCGCGCCGATGCGGGAATCCATGTACAGCAATCCTGCTGTCTGGTTGTTCGCCGCCACCGTCATCGTTTCATCGCCGGTCATGGCAGGCAGGCGAATCAGCGGGACGCAGACAACGCTACGCAGCTCCAGACTCAGAACGCTCCGGTCCGCCTGATCCTCGGCGCTAGCCGGATCGAAATTCATCGAAAGCAGCTCGCGGCGCTGCTGGAGCGCCCGGTTGATGAGCCGCGTGGGAACCCGCAAGTCCGTAGGGGGCAGCGGCGAGCCATAGCGATCCCGCGCGACGCGAACTTGAAGGTCCTCTCCCTCGCGGAGCAGCAGAAAGCCCCGCTCGGAACCCGTCACCGCGAGCGCGGCATTGACGACAGCCGCCAGGACGTCGTCGACAGAGAGGGAAGTCTGCAGGGCCCTGGCGACCTCCACCAGCGCGCGCAGCTTGCCCAGGTTTCCGGTAGCCGGCCGCCCTGGCAGTTCCAGGTGCTCGATAAGGCGGCTGAGCTCGCCTTCCTCGTGCGTGAAGATCAGGTGGTAGGAATCGGCAATGCCGAATTCGATGCGGTCGGCGTTGCGAAGAAGCTGGCGGCGGATGCGGCGGCCGTTGACGTAGAGACCATGCGTGCTGCCGAGATCCTCGAGCACATAGCCCTCGCGTTCGAGGACGATGCGGCCATGCGTGCGCGAGACGCGGTTATCGCGCACCACCAGATGATTGTCCGGATGACGGCCAATGAGAAACGGAAGGGGATGGATAGGAACGCGGCTCCGGTTTCCCGCTGGATTCACCACCACGAGGGCTGGCGGATGTGGGGCGAATCCGCGCGACGGCTCCGCACCGGTCATGACCGGCGGGAGCGGCTCCGTGCGCCAGGAAGCGCCGCTTCCTCCGTGTCAACCGCCTCTGCCGCCTCTTGCGCCTCGCGGGAACGCAGGACCTGACAATGCGCGCAGTATCCTCCGATCTCGGTTCGGGCGGTCAGAATCTGAAACCCGAAGTGCGCTTCAACCTGCCGGCGGAGCTTCTGCAAGGGCTCGCCGAAAAATTCCTCCACGCGGCCGCACCGCAGGCAGATGACGTGAGCGTGCTCCTGCTTCATCCGGGTTTCGTAGTAGTGCTGATCTCCCTCGTAGTGCATGAGGTCGAGTTCATCGATCAGTCCTCCTACTTTCAACAGCTTGAGCGTCCGGTAGACGGTCACGCGGTTGAGCTTCGGGTCGATCTCCTTCGCCATCTGGTACAGGTGCTCGGCATCCAGGTGCTCGCCCGATTTATCAATGAGATCGAGCAGGATCTGGCGCTGCCTTGTCAGACGAATCCCCTGCCGCTTCAGCGAACTCTTAATGTCGTCGCTGTGCTTTACCATCGTCCCGAACGCCTCCAAACCCGGCCTATATACATTTGTTGCATCTCAATAGAAAAGCGTGTCGGCTCACGCTCTGCGTAGTGTTCCGATAATCTATGACTGTACCATGTCCGGCCGCCTCGGCTGAGTCGAACTGGATGGCCTGCAGTGCGTATTCTGAGTATTTATAGCAGGATTTTGTGAAGGAGAAAGCTACAACAGGCGAGCAGATTTCCGGTTCCTTGGCCGCATCTGAGGAGCTGCTGTGCCGCCTGCGTGAAAGGATCGTGGGATTTGCGGCATCCCGATATTCCAGGGAAGCCGCAGAGGACCTGGCGCAGGAAGTTCTGATGGTCCTTCACGATAAGTACAGCCACGTAACGAAGGTCGAAGAGCTTCTTCCGCTCTCCCTCCAGATCCTGCGCTTCAAAATCGTTACTCTGCACCGAAAGGCCGGGGTACGCCGCGAAGCAGCGGACGTCCCGGTGGACGGCCTCCCGCTGCCAAGCGGAGATCCGGATCCGGAACGGCTCTTTGTCCGTAAAGAGATGCTCACGCGGCTGCATGCCGCAGTCGCCAGGATGGGGGCTCGCTGCCGGCAGATCTTCCAAATGAAGCTCGAAGGGCGGACGTTTGAGGAGATCCGCGTGAGCATGGGTGTGAAGGCCATCAATACGATCTACACGTGGGATTTCCGCTGCCGCAAAGAACTGCTCGAGCGGATGGGAGGCCGATGGGAGAAATGAAGCGCGAGCTGGCGGAAAAGCTTCTCGGCGGATATGCCGCGGGCAATCTGACCGAGGAAGAACGCGCGCTTCTGTTCTCCGCGGCGCTTGAAAATCAGCAGCTTTTCGACGCTCTCGCCGAGGAGGAAGCTCTTCGTGAAGTGCTTGCGGATCCAGCCGTTCGCCGCCAGTTATTGAA
>JADGHK010000658.1 GCA_019686145.1 Bryobacteraceae bacterium
CCGGTCGCGCCAAGGTCAGTGGAATATGGCAAGCACATTTGCGCTGACGTCCGGCCGGCACCAGATTCGTTTCGGCGTCGACTACCAGCGTCTGACGCCGACTCGCGACCGCGGCTTCACTGCGATGACTGCCACGTACCCCAGCCTCGATGACCTTTTGAATGGAGTGACGCCGTCATATACTACCTTCGAAGCCGGGGCGGGCTCGAGCGTGATCGAGGTCTTTTCGTCATTCGCGCAGGATACGTGGGCGCTCACGCCGCGGCTGAACGTCACCTGGGGCATGCGATGGGAGTTCACGCCAGCACCCAGTTTTCGGGCGCCGGGTCTGAGCGCGGGCAGCGGCAGCTTCCGGAGCCGTTTTCCCTCGGAACCCATTGCTCTCGCGAACGGTGAGCTTTTGATGGCCTACGAACAGACCCCGATCTGGCGTGCCAGCTACACGCAGTTCGCGCCGCGAGTGGGTATCGCGTGGCGGGTGAATGAAGCCTCGACAACCGTGCTTCGCGGGGGCTTCGGAATCTTTTATGACACTGGCTTTGTCTCAGCCACGGAGCTGCTGAACGGTGCTCCATTCAACCGCTGGTATACGGCGCTCGCTGCTGCGGGCCAGCCCAGCATCACAAACAGCATCGACTACGGCTACGCTCCCGGGCTCCGGCTGCCCTATACCATGCAGTGGAATCTGTCCCTCGAGCGCGCCCTCGATGAAAGGTCTGTACTCTCAGTGGGCTATGTTGGCTCTTCCGGACGGCGCTTGTTGCGCAGGGAGAGCTACGTCGTCGCCGGCACGGACCAGCCCCGCGTTGTGCTGGCGACCAACGAAGGGGTGTCGGACTACCATTCTCTCCAGGTGCAATACCGGCGGCAGATGAGCCGCGGTCTCGGCGGTCTGATTTCTTACACCTGGGGTCACTCGATTGATAATGGTTCGTGGGATTCCGCACTCTTTCTTGTAGATCCGGCCCACGGCTTCTCCCGTGACCGGGGGCCCTCGAATTTTGACGCCAGGCATTCTCTCCAGGGGGCCTTTACCTGGGAGTTGCCGGCGCCGATGGGAAAGTCTGTCGCTACGCGCCTGCTACGGAACTGGACGCTGAGCGGGATTGGACGCGTGCGTACGGCCTTTCCCATCGATCTTGTCTCTCGCGAAAATGCCTTCGGACTTGGATTTGATAACGCTGCCCGTCCGGACGTCATCGGCGGGCAGTCAGTCTGGTTGCTGGACCCGTCCGCTCCCAACGGGCGCCGGCTGAACCCGGACGCGTTTCGCCTGCCGACTGACGGAACACAAGGGTCCCTGGGGCGAAACGCGATCCGGGGCTTCGGCCTGGTTCAGGTCGATGCAGCCATCGAAAGACAGTTTCAGATGGGCGGCGCCACGCTTGGCGTCCGGCTCGAGGTGCACAACGTCGCGAACCGGCCAAGTTTCGGCGATCCGGTTCGCTTTCTTTCCCATCCGCTCTTTGGGGAGTCGACCTCGCTGCTGAGCATGATGCTTGGCCGCGGACGTCCAAATACGGGCCTCACGCCCGCCCTTCAGTCGGGCGGTCCGCGAATGGCCCAGATCGGGCTGCACTTCCGGTTCTAGCTGTTGCGTCCGTACCAGCCTCGATCCCACGGGTGAGCCAGCGTGGGTTGATTCTTGTAGCGCTGCATGCGGACTACAATTCGCGCGCCGCAACCCGGCTCCAGCCGCACCGTCAAGAACGGCGCATCCACAGCGACGGTACTGCTGCCAGTGGTCGCAGTTTGAATCTGATGCTCGCCGTAGGCGCCTGCCTGAACAACGACCGTGCGGGCGCGGAGCGGGTTGATATTGACCAGCGTCACGGTGGCTGACTGATCTTCGAGCTTCTCCACCAGGGCCGCGACATCCTCGGGCAGTCCCGCCCGCCGTTTCTCGGGGTCAAAGTAGCGGAAGCGGGAATGCAGCACCCAGATGCGCCCTTTCGCAAAATATCCGCCTAAGGTGAGATTGACCAGGGTATTCGTCGCGGCGGGATTCAGGTCGAGAAGATAATCAGCCAGGCGTGTATCAGGCGTGGTGATATCCTCCTCCATTGCCTTGACCTTCTGGCGGATGTGCTCGAAGTCCGCTTGCAGTGCGCGTTCCGGGTAGCCCGGGTCCTTGCCTTCGAGGAAGGCGATCCAGTCGGTCACCGGTACGCGGTCGAGATCCTTCCTGTCCATGGACCATAGATAGATCTCAGTCAGACGGTCCGTGTGGAGATTGTCGGTGTAGTGATACCAGCTCGGGGGACCGTTGTGCTTGTAGCCGCGGGGATCCCCGTACATCTGCGGCAGCAGCACCTTGCCGTCCACGATCTTCTTCTGGGCGTAGATGTTGTCCATCTGGCGCCGGAGAACGTTGACATAACTCTGATCTCCGGTCAGCAGCAGCGCGTTGCTGAAGCCGGGCCATGACCCCGCGGTGAAGTAATTCCGATGGGCAATCTTTTCGATCTCTCCGTCGAAGA
>JADGHK010000659.1 GCA_019686145.1 Bryobacteraceae bacterium
ACTTCGAGCGCGCCGGCGCGGACGTCTTCCAGCATCCGGCGAAGTTGAGTCTGATCCATGAGGGAAAAATTTAGCGTATCACGATAGCAGGCTGGCCGAATGATCGGAAGTTTTTCCGCTGCTGGTCGAACAGCTCGCTGTTGCCGAACCTGCCCAGCGAAATCCTCCTAATCGTTGAAGCGATTCTTCTAGCTTCCCGTCTCTTTCCGATCGTAGGCTCTCGCAGAGGGCCATTCCCAATGAAAATTCTTTGCGGACTGTTTGCCATTCTTTGCTTCTGCGTCCAGCTCTGCGCGCAGGAGTTCCGAGGCGCCATTCTCGGTCGTGTCACTGACCCCTCCGGCGCCGCCATTCCAAACGCTTCCGTTGAGGCGATCAACACTCAAACCGGGACAATCGTCCGAGGCAATAGCAACGAGGTGGGCAATTACCAATTGTCGTTCCTGCTGCCCGGTACCTATACGGTTCGTGTACAGGCGCAGGGTTTCAAGACGCTTGAACGAACGGGCGTGCAACTGGCAACCAGTACCCTCGTCACCGTCGATGCCGTTCTGGAAGTGGGTGACGCGTCGAGCTCCGTTACGGTAAGCGACACGCCTCCGCTATTGGAAACAGCAAACGGCGATCTGGGGACGGTGGTGACCAGAACCTACATCGGAATGCTCGACTTCCGAGGCGCGCGCAACGTAGCCCTGATGGCGCACCTCAGCCCTGGCGTCGGCGGCCGGGCTGACGGCACCTATACGGCTCAGGATCATGCGGAAATCACCATTAACGGCGGTGGCGGCAAGGTCGCTGGCAACGAGTACCTGGTCGACGGGATTCCGAACACCACCGCCAACGGCGCCGTTGTCTTCCTGCCCTCCGTCGACGCAGTCGAAGAGCTCAAAGTACACACCACCATGTTCGACGCCTCTTTGGGCCACTCCAACGGCGGCGCCATCAGCCTGACGACCCGCAGCGGCACGAACGATCTCCATGGAACGGGCTATTGGTATTTCCGCCGTCCCTGGCTCTACGCGAATACGTGGACGAATAACCGTCAGGGGCTCCCTATGACCGGCGGGATGTACGATCAGGCCGGGGGCGTTCTAAGCGGCCCGGTCTGGCTGCCGCGCCTCTACGATGGCCACAATCGCACCTTCTTCACCTTTTCTTTCGAGCGTGACCGCGCCAATCGCGGCCGGTCCGTGCAAAATCGCGTCCCGACGGAGCTCGAGCGTCAGGGCGATTTCTCCCAGACTCTCAACCGCCTCGGCGGAGCGTTCACTATCTACGACCCGGCAACCACGGTTGTGACCGGCTCAACGGCGCAACGCTCTCCCTTCCCAGGCAACCGGATCCCACAGTCACGCTTCGATCCTACGGGCTTCGCGGTCATGAACCTGCTGCCTCTTCCCAATGTGCCGGGTCCGGCCCAGATTGGGGGCCTCAACTGGGTCGAAGCCGGCTACTACCAAGTGAAGCAAGGCAATTTTCTCACTCGCATCGATCACGTCATCAGCGATCGCCAGCGCATCTTCGGCCGTTTTGGCCGGTCCGACAGGTGGACCGAGCCCGGTCAGCTCCACTTCCCCGGATACGCAGGCAGTAATATGGCTTTCTCGCACAGTACGTTCACCAACGTTGGTTTGGACGACACCATTGCGTTCTCGCCGCAACTGGTAGGAACGCTCCGGCTCGGTATCGTGCGCTCCGCCGCCGATAGCCGCACGGGCGCAGCCGGCTATGACCCAAATGAGCTGAGCCTCCCCGACGTCATTATCCGCAACCAGTTCTTCAGGGGGTGGCCGACCTTCGCTATCGGTGAATCGTTTCCTGCAATCGGCAGCAAGCAGTCTTTCAGCGCCAGCGACATGTACTCCGGCGCGGCGGCGTTCACGAAGCTCACGGGTGCTCACACAACGAAGTTCGGTATTGATTACCGGTTGCAACGGTCGAACTCGCTTTCGCCGGGCGATCCATCGTTCGGCTCCTTCACCTTCAACTCCACCTTTACCCGTTCCGACCCCTTTACCAATACCGCGTCGGATACGTCGGGCACCGGGATGGCATCGCTGCTGCTCGGCCTGCCCGCGTCGGGAAGCTTCGGCTACAACAGCGCCAGGTCACTCCAGAACCATTACTTCGCCGGATACATCCAGAATGACTGGAAGGTCTCCCGGCGGCTGACCATTAACCTTGGGCTGCGCTGGGAACTGGAAACACCGTACACGGAGCGGTACAACCGAATCAGTTACGCGTTCGATTCGAACGTGGCGCTGCCCGTCCAGGTTCCCGGCTACGATCTCCGCGGCGGCATACTGTTTGCGGGAGTGGACGGGAACCCCCGACGTGCTCCACTCGATTTAAACAATTTCGGGCCGCGATTCGGCTTTGCCTTTCAGCCAGCCGCTAAAACCGTGCTGCGGGGTGGTTATGGCATCTTCTACAGCACCATTGGCGCCAATGAGAGCTTCGTGGGCACCGTGGGAA
>JADGHK010000660.1 GCA_019686145.1 Bryobacteraceae bacterium
GTCGAAGCGGGGGATATCGTGCTGGTCCGAAGCGATCCGCGGGACGTGCCCCGCATCATCGCGCTCAGCCGGGCAAGCTATCGCAAGATGGTCGAGAATCTTTGGTGGGCGGCCGGATACAACATCATCGCGATTCCGCTTGCCGCTGGAGTGCTGGCTGCACAAGGCATTCTGCTTCCGCCCGCAGCCGGAGCGATCCTGATGTCCGCAAGCACCGTGATTGTCGCAATCAACGCGCAACTGCTTCGGCGCGCCCGCCTGTAGGTCGGCACGCCTTGAACTGTGCGCTCCTCCGGACGCCATTCAGGCGAGCTGAAAGACACGCCGGCCTCCGTCGAAGTCGTACACTTCGTCCCTGTATGCGAGACGAATCGGCATGGGGCCGCGATCGCGAGCGAAGACCACGAGTTCATGGTGCGTGAGCCGCACATCGAGCGAGTACCCCCGATATCGGATTCTGATGTCAAAGCGATCGATGTTTTCAGGCAGTTGCGGGTTGAAACGGAGGACATCGCCGCTCAGCTCAATTCCGGTCGATACACGCACCGCGAGATCCACGGTGCCCGCCATGGCCCCGAGATGCACGCCTTCCGCCGTCGTGCCGCCCTGAATATCGTTCACGTCGCTTTGAAGCGCCTCCGCGAAGTAGCGCATCGAGCGGCTGCGGTCCAAACGTGCAAAGACCCAGGAATGAACCACGCGGGAAAGCGTCGAACCATGAGACGACCGGCCGTCGTAGTAGGCGGCAGTGCGAGGAATCACGTCTTTGCTGAGGGAGTAGCCCAGGCGTTCGAAAATCGCATGAAGCTCCTCGGCTGAGAACAGGTAGAACAGCATCAGGGCGTCCGCCTGCTTGGAGAGCTTGTACCGGTTTGGCGTGTCGTTCTCTGCTTCCAGGATGAAATCCAGCCGCTGAATGTTGCCGTACCGCTTTCGATAGGTGTCCCAGTCGAATTCGAGCAGCGACTCATATCCTTCGAACTGGAGGATAATTCCATCGGAGAGCATCGGCACAAACATCCGGCGGCTGATGTCGTCCCACCGTGCAATCTCATCCTGGGTGATCTGAAGATACGCCAGGAGCTCTGCGCGCCGCGTTGCGGACAGCAGATCCAGAACCTCGAGCGCGCGCCACAGCACCCAGACCGCCATGACGTTCGTGTATGCGTTGTTGTTGAGACCGGGTCTGGAGGCATTGGGATAGGCATCGTGAAACTCATCAGGACCCATGACGCCGTGGATCTCATAGCGCTCGCGGCCTTCGTTGAAGTGAGCGATGCTCGACCAGAAGCGCGCGATCTCGCAGATAAGCTCCGCTCCATAGGACTCCATGAACTCCAGATCCCGGGTGACCTGGAAGTACTGCCACACGTTGTAGGCGATTGCGCTTCCCACGTGGCGCTGCAAGTGCGTGTTATCCGGCATCCACCGCCCTGACCGCGGATTCAGGTTCCGCACCTGCGTCACCTCTTCGCCGTTGCTTCCGCTCTGCCAGGGAAACATGGCGCCCTTGTAGCCCGCCTTCCGTGCAGCAGCGCGCGCTTCATCCAGGCGGTTGTAGCGGTACAAAAGCAGCGACCGGGTGATCTCCGGCATCCGGTAGTTGAAAAACGGGAAGATGAACAGCTCGTCCCAGAACACGTGTCCCTGGTACGCCTCCCCGGTCCGTCCCCGCGCGGGTACGCCAATGTCGAGGCCAATCGACAAAGGAGAGACGGTCTGCAGCAGGTGGAGCATGTTCAACCGGAGGAGCATCAGTGCATTGAGTTTCCCGGGCTGTGGAGGCTCAATATCGACGTCGAATCGCCGCCAGAGGTGCTTCCATACGCGGACGTGAGCTTCCGCCAGCTCTTCAAAGCCTCCTGCTCGCGCGATGGCTTTGCGTGCTTCAAGACCAGGCTCCGAGATGGCAGGGTCTCTGGAGGTGTACACCGAGACGACCTTCTCAAGGAACATCGTTTTACCCGGAGCAAGATGGACCGTCAGTTCCTGCCCCACATATCCCGGCTCCTGGATACTCTGCCGCTGGCCTTCGACGCGCTTGCCCTCCACCGTCACTTCCGTCCGTGCCGCCTCTGCGACGCAAATCATGGACTGGCTCGTGCGCATTACAAGGCAGACGGCGTTGTGCCCGATGACCTCCGAATCAAGCGGGACCAGATGCTTGTTGTTGAATCTCGAATAGAGCTTGGAGCCCGTGTTGGCGACACGGCCATCGATCCCCGAGCGAATGATGACGCTCCCAGACCAGTTCTCCGGTGTCAGCGTCACTTCGAGCGCCGCAAGATGCCTGCTGTGCATGGAGACAAGCCTTCGCTCGCGGAGCGTGCTGCGGCGCCCGGCGTCGTCGAACTTTATGGTTCTTAGGAGCATCCCGCGCTGAAGGTCCAGTTCCTGGCGGTACTCGAGCAGCCTGACCTTTCCTTCGTCGAACCAGTCGGCGTCCCCGATGCGCAGCCGCAACGA
>JADGHK010000010.1 GCA_019686145.1 Bryobacteraceae bacterium
GGACTGTCCCTCGGCCTGGTGCTGGCTCTCAGCGGCGCGGCGGCGGCGCATGCGGCGGGAGACACGATGCGGATAGCGGCCCGCCTGCTCCCGCAAGGTCGCTGTCAAGCTCTGAGGCGTGCGCGCAGGCTCAGGCCCCTCCACCTGAGAATCCTGGCCGGGCTCCTCTCCCGGCGAGGCCTCCTCTCCGGAAGCGGCCTCCTCAGCTATCGCCATCTCTTCTTCGGTTGCCTGCAACTGCTGCTCGAGCGCCTCGCGCGCCATCTCGGCGATGGCCTCTCCTTCGCCGGCTGGCTCCTCGGCCGCGCTGCCTTCTTCGCCTGTCGCAGCCTCTTCGGCCGCAGCCACTTCGGAAGGTTGCGTTGCCTCCGATGTCTCCGATTCGGCCGTTTCTACGGCGGAAGCCTCCTCGACGACGCCGGTGGCTTCGACGGCCTCGGCCAACGGGGTCTCCTCCGGTTCGGACGGTTCGGCGGCTGCTTCGGCCTCTCCTTCGACCCGGTTCAGCACCTCAGTCACCAGCCGGTCCTCTTCTTCCTCTTCGGTGCGGCCGGTGACCAGCTCGCCGGTTTCAATTTCCTCGGCCGCTGCCTGGACAGACTCGGCTTCCAGGTCCTCGGTGATAACCTCCCCGGCCGATTCCGGCGTAGCTGGCTCGGCCGATTCCGCCGTTTCGCCGGTCTCTACCGCCCCCAGCGGCCCGGTTTCCTGTGGCTCAGTTTCCTGCGGCTTGGCCTCCTGCGGCTCCGCACGGCGGTACTTGGCGAGCGATTCTCCCGGCAATACCAGGAAATCCTCTTCTACCGTGGTCTCTTCCGCCCCGGCTTCCGCATCGCCTTCGGCCGGCTCCGGACCGGCTGCATACTTCGACTCCGGGAAGCCCCGGCTTCGGCCGCGTCTCCGTCGCGACCGGCGGCCGCGGCGCTCTCGTACTTCTCCTTCTTCAGCCTTCTCCGGACCCTGGGCAGGCGTCGAAGGAGCTGCAGTCGGCGCTGCTTTCTCGGATGTAGCGTAGGCTACAGTTTGCGCGGCGGCCAGCCTTTCCGGAGTAGGGCCGGGCTGACCGGCGAATGCATTCTCTCGTTCGGGCCGCTCGGCGGTAGCCTTGGTTCGCTCGTCCGTCTGCTTGCCGCGGGTTTCAACAGCGGTTAGCTGGTCGTATTCGTCGTGCTCCTCGAAAAAGTCGGACACATAAAGGAATGTGTCACGCTCCAGTCCGAGGTCGACGAAGGCCGACTGCATCCCAGGCAGCACTCGCGTCACTCGGCCTTTATGAATACTACCGGCCAGGGAGTACTCATTCGCTCGCTGAAAATAAATCTCTACTAGCTGATCGTCCTCCAGCACCGCCACCTTGGTTTCGTGACGGTTTGCGGAAATGACTAACTCTTTTCCCATGAAAAATCTCCCAAAAAGAAGCGGAGAAACGGGAAACCGACTCGGAACGAGTCTGGCGGGGAGTTCTTAGCTGCGTTTTGGCTGCTGGGGCTGCGCGCTACGGCTGGCAGCCCCTTGAAAAAACCTTCAGGCCTGCCACTCAAGACGGAGTCTAACTCTAGAGAACGTCTCGTGTGCCGGCCAACAGCAGGCTGCCGGGATTCGGGGCCAGTGCCGCTCCCGCATCGACCGACAAATGCCTGCCCTAACGCCGCTCACAAAAACCTTGCCCCTCTACCTCTCGAATCCTGACGAAATCACGATCTGCCGCTCAATTCACAAAACGACGAAGCCGGACACTGTTTACCAGTCCCAGCATCAGAAAAAACGTAATCGTATTCGAGCCGCCAGCGCTCATCAGGGGTAGCGGAATGCCGGTTACGGGCATTCGCCCGACCACCATGCCGACATTCACGAACATGTGAAACAACAGGAGCGCGGCAACGCCCATACAGATATATACACCGGCTCGATCCGTAGCCATTTGGGCATTTTGCACAATCTGCATAATCAACAGAAAGTACAGACCCAAAGCTACGATCACGCCGACAAAACCATGTTCTTCTCCAAATGCGGAGAAGATAAAATCAGTGTGCGGCACCGGCAGGAACCGAAGCTGCGTCTGGGTGCCGCGTGTCACACCTTTCCCCCACATCCCGCCGGCTCCGACAGCGATTCGGGACTGGATCACCTGATACCCGGAGCCTCTCGGATCCTGATCCGGGTTCATAAACGAGATCAGGCGAGCCTTCTGGTAATCCTTGAGGAAATGCCATCCAACGGGCATTACCAGGGCGAACAGAACCAGGATCGCCACCGCATGCTTCCACTGCAACCCGGCAAGGAAGACGCCCACGATCAGAATCGGAGTGTAAGTCAGCGAGGTCCCCAAGTCCGGCTGCTTCATCACGAGAAGCATCGGTAACCCGACCAACCCACACAACTTCAGCAAGTCGCGGAGTTCCAGGCGGTCCGTCTTCAGCTCCGTTAAGTACCGGGCTACCAGTAATACTATCACCACCTTAATGAACTCCGACACCTGAAGCCGGAAGCCGGCAAACAGCGGGATCCACCGGCGGGAACCGAAAACCGTCGTGCCGACCGCAAACGTCACAAGCAGCAGGGCCAGCGAGATCCCGTACATGATGGGCACGTGGTCCATCAGCGTGTAATAGTCCATCTTGCTGACCAGCCACATGAGCAAGGTGCCCGCTCCGACGTACAGGATCTGCTTCCACCACGCATCCTGCCAGACAGTGTCCAGAGTGGCGCTATAAATCTGCAGGATTCCCAACGCCGAGATCGCCAGGGCGACTACAACCAGGGACCAATCCAAATCTCGAATGGAACGGTACGTCGCCATGCTACCGGTTTATGCCAGTTGTGGCCAGCAACTGCTTTCCTTCCGCCTTTCGTGCCTTCTTGTCAAAATAGGCCTTTATAATGTCGCGTACGATCGGAGCTGCCCAGCTGCCGTGCTCGCCCCCTTCATACAACGCGACAACAACAATTTCGGGCTCGCGCGGAGCAAAACCCACAAACCAGGCGTTATCCTTCATCGTCTGTCCCAGTTTGCTTCCTTTTAGGACGGTATTTGAGGCAAGCTGAGCCGTTCCCGTCTTTCCGCTGAAGTCGATGCCCGGCAACCGCGAGGCGGCGGCTGTTCCGCCCTCGTTCACGACGCCCCACATCCCGTTCACGATTTTCGCAGCGCTTTCCACGTTGATATCCGCCCGCCGCGCCGGCTCCGACGGCCCGCGATCCTTCACGAGATGGGGCCTGATCCAGACGCCTCCCGTCGCAATCCCTCCGATGGCGTAGGCGAGCTGAATGGGCGTCACCGTGAGCGCGCCTTGGCCGATGGACACCGAAATCGTTTCGCCCGCGAACCACTTTTCCCGGAACGTCCGGAGCTTCCACTGGCTTGAAGGGACCAGCCCCTCGGCCTCGTGCGGCAGATCGATGCCGGTCTTCTTCCCGAAGCCAACCATTTCTGCATAGCGCGCGATCGTGTCGATTCCCAGCCTGTTGCCCAGCGTGTAGAAGAAGACGTCGCACGACTGGACGAGCGCCCGGTGCAAATCCACCCGCCCGTGTCCCGATTTCTTGTGACACTTGAAGTAGCGCCCGTAGAAGGTCGCGCCGCCGGGGCAGGTGGCAGTGAAGTGGTCGTCGACAACCCCGGATTCAAGGCCGGCGAGAGCCATAATGGGCTTGAAAGTGGACCCAGGCGCAAACTGAGCCTGGATCGTCCGGTTGAGCAGCGGCCGCTCCGGGTTCTCCATGATCTCCCGCCAGTCTTCCGGCCGGATGCGCCCGGCGAACCGGTTGGGATCGAAAGTCGGCCGGCTCACCATCGCAAGCACTTCCCCATTCCGGGGATCGAGCGCGATGACGCCACCCCGCTTGCCCTCCATCGCGAGCTCCGCAACCGCCTGCAGGTCGAGATCGATGGTCAACTGCAGATTCTTCCCGGGAACCGCATCCTTGATCGCAAGGACTTCACGCTGGATGCCCCTGTTGTCCACCACAACCTGGCGCTGCCCGTCGATGCCCATCAGCACGTCGTTGTATTGGCGTTCGATGCCGGTTTTCCCGATGATATCTCCCGGGTTGAAGCGGACGAATTCCGTCGTGTTCAGCTCGGCTTCGCTCACTTCTCCGACATAGCCAATCAGATGCGCCGCGAAGCCATTCTTCGGGTAGAGCCTGCGCTGCGCCACGATCAGTTCCATTTCGGGGAACGTCTCGCTGTCCCGATGCGCTTCGACAAAGGCGAGTTCCGCGGGCGTCAACTGCTCCTTAATGACGATCGGTTCATAGCGCGGCCGGTTCCGAAAGCGCTTCAACCTCTCGACGAGCTCGGCATAGTCCAGGTTGAGCCCTTCCGCGATCGGCTTCAGGTGCTCCTCACGCAGATTCTCGCGCGAGAGGATGAGACTGAACGTAGGCTGGTTGTCAACAATGACGCGTCCTTCGCGATCGAGAATCTTGCCGCGAGGGGCGAGAATCGGGACGGCCTTGATCCGGTTTTTTTCCGCCCGCTGGTTGTAAACGTCCTCGTTCTGGACCTGCAACTCCCAGAAGCCTGTAATCAGGAACAGGAATACGCCTACGGTAAGGTATTGAAAAATCGCGATTTTCGTCGAAGCGAACTTCGTGTCGTCCCGCAGTGAATCGATTGGGGAAGAGGGAGTCGAAACCTTTAGCGGAAACAACTTCACGGGAGCCGCGGGTATTAACCCGTCTCCTTCAGTTTATCTAAAACGGCAAACAGCGGCAGGGCGACGATGGCGTTGAGGAGGCCGAACAGCAAAGTCTGTGCAAAGTCGAAGCCCATCGCCTGAGCAAGCAGCGCCCGGACCATCACCCAGTAGAAAAGCTGATGGAAGACAAAAAAGAAAAAGCTGAGAAAGAAGCGCAGCGCAAGATTATCGACATCAAATCGCAGACTGACGGAGGCGGCGAAGTATCCAACCAGAGTCTTGACGATGCCGAACATCCCAAGCGGCTGATGCGATAAGGCGTCCTGGACGAGGCCGATGCCCGCGCCAATGAAGCTTCCGCTGACCGGCCGCCTTCTCATGAGCGAAAAGTAGACAGTCACCAGAAGCGGCAGCTCGAGGTAAGAGAGGGATTCGACAAAATTCGGAACGTAGACCTGAAACAGGATCGAACCGAGCGGGATCAGGATCAGAACAGCAGGCCGGAAGCGGGAAGAGCGGCTCTTTCTTGGCACATCGATAAGAAGCCTTTCACCAAACTCAGTCATCGAGGTTGAGGAGACGCCTCCGGTTTCCGTTCGGCAGGCGAGGGCGTCGGCGGGGGTGCGGGGCGCCTCACCGGGGCCGGCTGCGTGGACGTTCCGGTACGGCCGTCAGTGGCGGGAGTGCCGGGGAGTGCGGAAGGGCTTGCTCCTGTCCGGGGCGGCGCCGTCTGCGAGCCGGAACCCTGCGGCGGAACGGGCGCCGTCTGAGCGGGCGGCCTTAGATTGAAGTCGGGCGGGCGAGTCCCATGCTTTCCATAAACATGCCCTTGTGCCTCTCCAATCCTTTGGTAACGCTGCAACAGTTCGTCCGCGTCCGTCCTGAGCCGGGAGTCGTTGGCGCCCGGCTGGCCGGAAGCGGAACCGTCCGATTCCCCTGCGTCAGGAGGGGGCGGCGGAAGAAGATAGATGTCGCCCTCCGACGGCGCCGGGGCTTGCGGGATCTCCTGATGTACGCCCTCCAGCACAATCAGGACCTCTTCGAGACTGCTTTGGAGGCCGCTCGGGGCTACGACAATCTCCTTCAGGGTTTTGCCTTCCCGGACTGAGCGCACCTGCCCTGCCGGGAGACCCTTCGGGAAGACACGGTCGTCCCCCGAGGTGTAGAACCACTCGCCGACCTCTACCTTCTCCTCGTTCTGGACATGGTCGACAATGCAGGTGTGCCGTCCTGGACCGCCCTTCAAGGTTCCCCGGACCCTGCCCTTTTGCGAAACGACGCCGGCGGCAAAGCTCGGATCGGTGACCAGAAGAACTTGCGACGCAGTGGGATAGGAATTGATCACCCGGCCGACGATGCCGTCCGGGGTGATGACCGCCATCCCTTTCTTGACTCCGCTGCCGGAGCCGCGGTCAAGAAAAACAACTTTGGAATCCGTGCCGGTCCCGGACATGATGACGCGGGCAAGGAGGGTCTTGGAGGGTGTGCGGGAACGGAATTCGGCCAGCGACTGCGTACGCTCAATCGTTTCCAGTTCGGCCTTCAAGTGATGATTGCTCAGCTTAAGCTGTCCAATCTCGGCTTTCAGGCGGCGGTTCTCTTCCTGGGCTTGTTTCAGAAGGAAATAATCACGGAAAAAGCCAACCGTTGTCTCGCGGACCGCCTCAAGCGCGCTCGCAACAGGCGTCACCGCGGTCACTGCCCAGACGCGAATCAGGGGCAGATCGTCGGCGGTCTTCACCTGGTATGCGAGCAGGACCAGCTGCGCGACGACCAGGATCAGTAAAACAGTCAGATTTCGAAAACGGCTGAGAAGGATTTCCATCCGAAGCCCCAGAACGTATCGGCCGCGCCTCGCGTGGCCTGCAGTCGAATTTTTATTCCAGGGCCACCTTCCGGAGCAGCTTGAAATCGGTAAGCATCTTTCCGGTTCCCAGTACAACGGAAGCCAGCGGGTCCTCTGCAATCGAGACCGGGAGACCCGTTTCTTCGCGGATGCGCTTGTCCAGATTCTTCAGCAGCGCTCCGCCACCGGTTAAGACGATGCCGCGGTCGCTGATGTCGGCGCTCAATTCGGGCGGGGTGCGCTCAAGTGCAACCCGGATGGCGTTTACGATCGTGGCTACACATTCCGAAAGCGCCTCCCGGATTTCCTTGTCATCGATTGTGATCGTCTTCGGCACACCCTCGATCAGGTTCCGGCCCTTAATCTCCATCGTCATCGGCTTATCCAGCGGGTAAGCCGATCCCAACTGAATCTTGATCTGTTCTGCTGTGCGTTCTCCGATCAGCAGGTTGTACTTCCGCTTGAGGTACTGCATCATCGCATCGTCCATTTCGTTGCCTGCGACACGCACAGATCGCGAATAGACGATGCCGGAAAGGGAGATGACGGCGACGTCTGTCGTTCCTCCGCCGATGTCGACGATCATATTCCCCGATGGCTCGGTGATCGGAAGACCGGCCCCAATCGCCGCCACCATCGCCTGCTCCACCAGGTGGACTTCGCTCGCCTTTGCACGATAGGCGGAGTCGATTACGGCCCGTTTTTCTACCTGGGTAATTTCACTGGGGACGCCAATCACAATCCGCGGATGCACCAGCATCTTGCGGCCGTGGGCCTTCTGAATAAAATAGTTGAGCATGCGCTCCGTCACCTTGAAATCGGCGATCACGCCGTCTTTCATCGGACGGATGGCAACGATATTCCCCGGAGTACGTCCCAGCATCTCCTTGGCCTCTTTGCCGACCGCTTCCACCTCGCCGGTGTTCTTATTAATGGCGACAATGGACGGTTCATTTACGACGATGCCTTTGCCTTTGGCGAACACCAGGGTATTGGCTGTGCCAAGGTCAATGGCCAAGTCTGAGGAAAATAAGCTAAAAAGAGACCGAAGGTTCATCGCCGACTACTAACAACTCCTGTCACTAGTGAGGGTGCAGAGTTAGGCCTTGTTTCCGAAAACATCGGAGGAGGACCCTCTTACTGGGACGCATGGGAGTGCAGCAACCCCTTCAAAGCGTACCACAGTCGCTCGAAACCCAGCAAAGGATCTGACGGGATTAACGATTTGTTATCAACAAGCTGGGCAGCTATGACATCATAGAGGTGTTGCCGTGAGCATTTCCCGTCGGAGCCTTCTGGCCGCAGCGGCGGCCCCCGTCCTCAGTTGCCGGAAACAGCGCAGTTTCTCCGCTTACGCTTTTGTGGCGAACAAGCGCGGGCGCGCTGTTGCCGTCGTCGATCTCGGGGCGCTGGCCGTAGTCAAGCATATCCCTCTGCCAGCAGAGCCATCGCAGATTCTCACGCACCCGTCTCTTCGTTCGGTGTTCACCCTGACCCCCGCCGCGGGCTCGATTCACGAGATTGATGCGGAGACACTTACAGTGCGTCGCACCGTCGCCGTGCACGATGAAATTCTGGCGGCGCACCTTGCGCTCCGGCCATCCCCTGGAGAATCTGCGATCTGGGGCTTGACGGCGAGGAATCCGCGTCTGATCCGGGTGTCGCTCAATTCCTTCCGGCGCGAAGCGGAAATCCGGCTGCCCGAGACCCCCGTTGCCTTCGACGTCTCTCCCTGGGAACCCGTTGCGGCGGTGAGCTTCGGCGCAAGCGGGCGGGCAGGAATCGTCGACCTGGCGGAGCGGAAAGTGAGGAGCATCTCCCGGATCGGGGAGGAAGCCGGCCGGATCCGGTTCCGCTCCGACGGCCGCCATATCCTTGCGGCGAATCCGGCTGAGCGGCGCCTGTGCATCCTGGATACGAAGACAGGCCAGACGGTCACGCAGCTCCTGCTGGCGCTTCGGCCGGAAAACTTCTGCTTCAGCCGGGACGGCGGGCAGCTCTTTCTCACCGGGGAGGGCATGGATGCCGTCGTCGTCGTCTACCCCTACCGCACCGAGGTCGCGCAAACGCGCCTGGCGGGCCGCGCCCCGGGCGCTATGGCCACTTCCGCCACGCCGCCGTATCTGTTCGTGGCAAATCCGCGATCCGGAGACGTGACGATTATCGACATCGAAACCCAGCGCGTGGTGGCGGTGACGGCCGTTGGCGCGCAGCCTTCCTTTATTGCAATCACTCCGAACAGCGAGTACGCCCTGGTGCTGAATCACGAATCGGGGGACATGGCGGTGATTCGTGTCGGCGCGATCACGCCAAACAGGAGGCGGTTCGCTCCTTTATTGACCATGATCCCCGTCGGGTCGGGACCCGTTGAAGCTGTAGTGCGGGCAATCTGAGGGGCGCCGGGCACGGGCCGCCCGGCGCGATTGGAATTCACGGGTGCTGTCAGGCGCGTACGATGCGCTCTTTCTTCTGGTCCCAGAGCATGTAGGCACGCTTCCTGTAGCTGAGCACGCCCATCTCGGCGGCGACGACTCCGTAGTAGCCCAGGGTGGCGTCGCACTTCAACGGCTCATTCCGCCGGATTGCGTTTTGAAGGTTGCGGTGATGCAGCTCGATCGATTCCGCACCTGTCTTCTTGAACTCGACTTCCTTCACGCTGTCCGCGAAGAGCCGCTGCGGCCGGATCACGAAACCGGTGCTCGTGAACTGCAGCGTGGCTTTGTGGCCGCGAAGCAGATGGTCGACGGGCGTGTCGTTCGCCATTGAGGAAATCAGCTGAACGGTGGGCCCGCCAGGGTAGTCGAGCAGGACATTGAACGTGTCCGGCACTTCGGCGGCGCTTTCGGTGAACTGGAACTTGCCGCCTGTGGCCACACCCTTTTCGGGGAAAGTCAGGTTCAGGGCCTTGATGATGCGTGTGACGCGATGCACGAACAGGTCGCTGGCGATTCCTCCGGAGTAGTCCCAGAACCAGCGCCAGCGGAAGTACCGGTTGGGGTCAAACGGGCGCTTCGGCGCCGGACCAAGCCAGGCTTTCCAATCGAGATTCTCGCCGGGGCGGGCATCCGGGTCGATCGGATAGGCCCAGTAGTCGTCCTTGTGGTTCCGCGAGTAGTCGATCTGCGCCAGGACCACCTTCCCGAGCGTGCCGTCTTTGACGTACTCGTAGGCTTTCTCGTACGAGTCGTCGGACATTCCCTGGACACCAACCTGGAGCTTCAGCCGCCCGTCGCGCACCTTTGCGGCGAGCTTTTTCGCCTGCTCGGAGTGCTGAGTCATCGGCTTCTCGACGTAGACGTGCTTGCCGGCGTCGAGCGCGTCGACGGCCATCTGGTAGTGCCAGTGCTCGGGCGTTGCAATCAGCACATAATCGATGTCCTTGTTCTCGAGAAGCGTGCGGTAGTCTTTGTAGATCTTGCCGCCAGTCAGCTGCGCAGCCTGCTGAGCCCTCTTATCGTAAACGTCGCAGACGGCAATGATCTCGATATTATCGGTTTCGCGGTTCCTGACCAGCGTTCGCATATGCCCGCCAGCCATGCCCCCGCATCCGATAACGCCAATTCGAATCCGTTCATTAGAACCAGAGACCTGGGCGTAGGAACGCGCAGTTGCCACAACGACCCCGGCAGCGCCCAGGAATTGCCTTCGGGAGAATGAGTCCATGCGTAGATTGTAAAGCAGGCCGGATTGCCTGCTCACGGCGTGCCGGACTGGAGTTCTTACTGAGCAGTTCCCTCGAGCCAGCGGCGCGCGAACGCTTCGGCGTCGCTATTGAGATCGAGCATCTCGTTCCGCTGCTCGACGCCGTTGACGAAGTATACGGCCTGGACTCCATCGGCGGTGGGGCGTAATTCGAGCCGCTTCTCCTTGGCGTCCAGGCGGAGGGTCGAATCCAGCCACGTGAATTGCACCAAGGTGCGCATGCCGTGTCCAATCTTCCGGCATGAGGTGAGCAACTGCTCGGTGAAAGGGCCCTTCTTCAAAGCGTCGATGTGTGGGATGCGTTTCAGCGCTTCCAGGCGCGCGGCTTCGCGCGCATCCTGCTCGCGCCGCTGCTTCTCCGGATCTCTCTCATCGCGCGATTCTAACGCCTTCAAGTTGTTTTCGAGTTCATCCAGAAAGCCCATTCCTCCAGGATAGACGCTCGAGTGGTGCTCAGGCGAATGTGGTGGCGAGCCGCCTCCCCGTGGATCATATTGGAAAGGTCCGTCTTGAGTGCTCCGGTCACTCTGAAAGGAAAGACAGTGAAGAAGAAAATCGCTGTTATCGCCCTCCTTAACACGCTCCTCGCCACTGTTTGCGCGGCTGACTCCTTCGACCCGATCCGGGCCTCCATTCGAAAGCAACTCGTGGAGCAGTCCGTCCCCTCCCTGGCGGTTGCCGTCGTCCGGGACGGGACGATTCTTTGGGAAGAGGGGTTCGGCTGGGCAAACCGCGAAAAGCGTATCGCCGCGACGCCCCATACCATGTATTCGCTTGCCTCGATTTCGAAACCTATTACGGCGACCGGCCTGATGCTGCTCGTCAAGAATGGCAAGCTGGATCTCGACAAGCCGGTCAACGACTACCTGGGCCGCGCAAAGCTGCGGGCTCGAGTGGGCGATGCCGCCGATGCGACCGTCCGCCGCGTAGCCAACCACTCCTCCGGGCTGCCTCTCCACTACCAGTTTTTCTATGCGGACGAGCCGTTCAGAAGACCGCCCATGGAGGAAACCATCTCGCGGTACGGGAATCTGGTGACCATGCCCGGAGAAAGGTATCAATACTCAAACCTGGGCTATGGCATCCTCGACTACGTCATCTCCCGGCTCTCGGGCCGCTCGTTTGAGGAATACATGCGCATCGAAGTGTTTCAGCCTTTGGGGATGACACGATCGTCGGTGGGCGTCGATCCCGGCCTGGAACCTTACGCGGCTGAGCGTTACGGCGTCGATGGCTTGCCGATCCCTTTCTATGACTTCGATCATCCCGGCGGGTCCGCGATCTATTCGAGCGCTCATGACCTCGCTCTCTTTGCCCTGTTTCATCTCAAGGCGCACCTGCCTGAGCAGAAGGCGATTCTCAGCGATGAAATGATCAATGCCATGCATGAGCCTACCGTGAAGACAGGTAAGAGTTCGGGGTATGGCATCGGCTTTGCGACTGAGGATTTGCCGGGTGGAGGCGGCATTGTATCCCACACTGGCGGCATGGGCGGTGTCGCGACGACAATGCGCCTTGTTCCGTCGGAACGCCTGGGGATCGTTGTTCTATGCAACGCCTCTACGTCGCTGCCGCACCGGATCGCGGACGAGATTCTCCAGCTTATGCTGCCCGATATGAAACTTCCGGCACGTGTGAGCCGTCCGAAGCCGGCGGCCTTTTCACCTCCTCCGGAACTCGTCGGAACCTGGAAGGGCGCGCTGCACACCTACAAGGAAGAGCTGCCCTTTACCTTACGAGTCCTCGAGTCCGGGGACATTCACGCACAACTGGCAGATCAGCTAAAGACACTGCTGAACTCGGTGCAGTTTGAGGACGGCTATCTGACGGGACTCATGAACGGCGACATCCGCACCGAGGACGCCAACCGCCGCCCCTACGTGCTCTCTCTCTCGCTCAAGCTGCGAGGCGACGTCCTCAACGGCGCGGCGTCGGCGGTCAGCCTTCCGGGGAAGCGAGTGGGAAACGCCTTAACGCAATGGGTAGAGCTGAAGAAGCAGCGGTGATGCTACGGCCTGCTCAGCCGAAGGACCCGGCCGCCATTCTTGGGCGTGAACCCACCGTTGTCGATCGCGACGACGCCATTCACGATGACATACGGTAGTCCTCGAGGGAACGAGAGCGGCTGCGTGAAGCTCGCGGTATCCTGCACCTCGTCGGGATCGAACAGCACCAGGTCCGCCGCCATACCCGGCGCGACCCGCCCGCGATCGTGGAGCCGCAGACGGTTCGCCGGGAGCGAGGACATCTTGCGAATGGCAGCTTCGAGCGTGATCACCTTGTCCTCGCGCACGTACTTTGCCAGCACGCGCGGGAAGGAACCGAAGGCACGCGGGTGAGCGCCGCTGGCCGTGCGTATGTCCAGCGGCTCGGCATCGGTGCAAAGGCTCACCCATTCCGCTCGGAGGGCTGCGTGTTTCTGTTCTTCGTTCATCGATTTCGGGTTCACGCTCGCCCCAGCCACGACGAGATCGAAGAAGGCGGTCCATTCGTCGACGCCGCGGAGCTTCGCAATCTCCGCGATCGACTTGCCCTCAAACCTCTTCTCCGCGGTCCGCGCCACCAGCACGTTATCCCAATTGCGTCCGACGTGGCGATACCAGTTCTCCCAGTCTGCCGTCTCTTCGACCTCCTTGCGCAGCGAAGCGCGAACGGCGGGATCGCTCAGAGTTTTCAAAAATGGAGCGCTGCCTTTGGCGTAGTGCCGGGGATGGAGAAAGCTCCCTAGCCCGATTCCGTTGCGGATGTAAGGGTAGATATCGGCAGTGACGTCCAGCCCTTTGCTGCGGGCGCTCTGTACCCGTTCGATTGCCTTGTGAATCAGCGGCCAGTTCTCCTCGCCGGCAGCCTTCAGATGAAAGATGTGGACAGGAACGCCCGCCTGCTCGCCGATCGTGATTGATTCGTCAATCGCCTCAATCAACCGGTTGCTCTCGTTCCGCATGTGGGTGAGATAAATCCCACCGTACTCGCCGGCAACTTTCGCCAGTTCCACCAGCTCCCGTGTGGTCGCGTACGTTCCGGGCGGGTAGATGAGAGCGGTTGACAGGCCCACTGCTCCGTCGCGCATCGCCTGGGCAACGAGCGCCTTCATCTGCTCCATCTCGGCCGCGTCTGGTTGCCGGTCTTCGTCGCCGAGCACGTAGCGCCGGATCTGGGCTGCTCCGACGTTGTGCACGACATTCAGCGGGACGCCGCGCTGCTCGAGCAGCGCGAAGTACTCGCCAAAGGTGCGCCATCGAATGCGTCCTGAGGCTTTGGGCCAGGTCCGCTCGTTCTGCGGCGCTACGGAGCTGCCTTCGCCCGCCAGCATCGTCGTGATGCCTTGCCGCAGCTTGCTCTCGGCGCTCGCGCGGTTCTCAAGAAGGGGAATGCTCGTGGCGCCCATCATGTCGATAAAGCCCGGCGAGACGACCAGTCCTGCCGCGTCGATCCTGCGTTGCGCACGCCGGGAGGAGAGCGATCCGATCTCGGCGATCCGGCCGTCACGGATCCCGATATCGGATCGATACCAGGGGTTGCCCGTCCCGTCGACGATGCGGCCGTTGGCGATGATGAGATCAAAATCCTGCGCTACGGCAAGCTGGAGGAACAGGGTAAACAGACCGGCAATCCGGAGAGGCATCGCCTTCGTTCCAGTTCTGGTGGATCGGCGGGAAACAGCACGCGCCGGAGTTCAAATTGTACGCCGAATTTTTCGGGCATGATATGGGTTTATGGGGGCAAAGCAATGAGGCTTGGCCGGATCGTTCTTCTGGCAGCCGGGCTCGCTGCGGCTGCATCGGGCCAGAACATCAGGAAGCTCGAGGATTACATTCAACGCGAAATGCGGGATCACGAGCTGCCCGCTGTCTCCATTTGCCTGGTCGAAGGCGACCAGATTGTCTGGTCGAAGGGCTTCGGTTTTGCCGACCCCGAGAAGAAGATTCCCGCGACAGCAGACACAGTCCATCGTATCGGTTCCGTATCGAAGCTGTTCACCGACCTCGCCGTAATGCAGATGGTGGAGCGAGGCAAGCTCGACCTTGACGTGCCGGTGCAGCGCTATGTTCCGGAATTTCGTCCGAAGAATCCGTTCGGAAAGCCCATCACGCTGCGGCATCTGATGTCGCACCGCGCGGGACTCGTCAGGGAGCCTCCAGCCGGTCATTATTTCGATGCCAGAACGCCCTCCTTAGCCGAAACCGTCCTCAGCCTGAATGAAACGGAACTGATCTATGAACCGGGGACGCAGACCAAGTATTCGAATGCCGGCATCGCGGTGGTTGGCTATGTCGTGGAGCGCGTTGCGATGGAGCCTTTTGCCAGGTATCTGAAGAGGTCGGTGATTGCGCCAATCGGACTTCGCGATAGCGCTTTTGAATCGGAGCCCGCCCTCGTGTCGCGGCTGGCGAAGGCGGAGATGTGGGCGCGTCACCGTCCGCCATTTCCTGCTCCCACGTTCGAGCTCGGCATGGCGCCCGCCGGAAGCATGTATTCCACCGTCAATGATCTAGGCCGCTTCCTGATTGCGCTGTTCCACCCGAAGAGTCTGGTCCAGCCTGCGACGCTCGAGCAGATGTGGACGCCGCAGTTTGCTCCAGCCGGCCAGAAGACCGGGTTCGGAATCGGGTTTGCGATCGGCTCATTGGAGGGCCGGCGGCGCATCGGGCATAGCGGCGCGATTTACGGTTTCGCCACGGAGCTAGCCGGCCTGCCGGACGAGAAGCTTGGGGTTGCCGTCGTGGCCACGAAAGACGCGGCCAACGATTCGACGACGCGGATCGCGGACGAAGCTTTGCGGATTTTGCTGGCCGCGCGAAAGCCGCAGCCGGCGCCTGAACGGTGGGCGAACCTGATCGGAGAGTACGGGTGGGACTTCAACATCCTGTATGTCTACGAAAAGGCCGGTAAGCTGACGACGCTCATTGAATGGTTCTTTGAATACCCGCTCGAAGAGTTGGGACCGAACCGGTTCCGATATCCGAAGGGAGGTTTGTACGACAGCGAACCGGTGACCTTCACGCCGGAAGGCGTGCGCGTTGGGGGAGTGCTGTTTCCGAAACGGCCTACCCCGGCGCAGCCCGGCGCAACGTTTCGAATCACGCCGAAAAGGCCTGTTGACGAGTTGCGCCGGGAGGTGGCCGGCTTGCAGCCGCCTGTCGAGAAGGGCCAATTCCGCCAGCCGGAGCTCGTCGAGCTAACGCGGCTCGACCCTGGCATCAAGCTGGATATCCGGTATGCCTCGGCCAACAATTTCCTGGGTGCGGCCCTCTACACGCAGGCGAGAGCCTTCCTGCAGCGGCCGGCTGCCGAAGCCCTGGTGCGCGCTCATCAGTGGCTGAAATCAAAGGGGTATGGATTGATGGTCTTCGACGGCTATCGTCCGTGGTCTGTGACAAAGATGTTCTGGGAGGCGACTCCGGAACCGCTGCGCATCTTTGTCGCGAATCCGGATCAGGGTTCACGCCACAACCGCGGCTGCGCCGTCGACCTTACCCTTTACGACTTGAACACCGGCCGTCCGGTGGAGATGCCGGGCGGGTATGACGAGATGTCTGAACGCTCGTACCCGGACTATCCCGGCGGGACATCCCTGCAGCGCTGGCAC
>JADGHK010000661.1 GCA_019686145.1 Bryobacteraceae bacterium
GCCTTATTCTGTCCAAGGGTCATGCGGCTCCTGCGCTTTATTCCGTTCTAGCGCGGGCAGGCTACACACCAGCCGATCAGCTGCACACGCTTCGGAAGCTGAACTCCATCTACCAGGGGCATCCCGACGTTCGCTTCATTCCGGCGCTTGAGGCGTCTACCGGGTCTCTGGGACAGGGCTTGTCGGTGGGATTGGGCTTCGCGCTTTCTGCCAGATTGGACAGCCGTCCGGTCCGTTCCTACGTGGTGCTCGGCGATGGTGAAATCCAGGAAGGTCAGGTTTGGGAAGCGGCCATGGCGGCCGCATTCCACAAAGTGGACAACCTCGTGGCGATCGTCGACTACAACAAGATTCAGCTGGACGGGTTTGTAAAGGACATTATGGATCTGGAGCCGCTGGCCGATAAGTGGCGGGCCTTCGGCTGGCACACGATTGAGCTTGACGGGCACGATATTTCTGCTCTGCAGTCGGCATTCGCGGAGGCAGCGGCTACCAAAGGGAAGCCAACTGCCGTGATTGCTCACACCATCAAAGGCAAAGGCGTTTCCTTTATGGAGAACAACCCGAAATATCACGGCGTGGCGCCGACTGCCGCCGAGGTGGAGCAGGCGTTGAAGGAGCTTGCGTAAATGGCGACGAACATCAGAACCAAGTTCGAACTGAAGATGGGAGCGGCGACGCGTGAAGCCTTCGGGAAGGCGCTGCTCGATCTGGGGCGGAAGAATCCGAACGTCGTGGTGTGTGATGCGGATCTCTCCAAATCCACCTTCACGCATCTCTTTGCCAAGGAGTTCCCTGACCGCTTCTTCAGCTTCGGCATTGCCGAGGCCAACATGGTTGCCGCGGGCGCAGGGCTTGCCTCGAGCGGCAAGATCGCCTTCGTCGCAAGCTTTGCCGCGTTTGTCTTAAACAAGGGCTTTGAGCAGCTGCGTGTCACGGCTGCCTTTCCCAACGTCAATCTGAAGGTCGTCGGCACGCATAGCGGAATTTCGATCGGCGAAGATGGCCCTTCGCAGATGTCGGTGGAAGACTTGTCGCTTGCCTGCTCGCTGCCGGGGTTCGTGGTGCTGTCCCCCGCGGATGAAGTGGCCATGAACGCACTGGTCCACGCAGCCGCCGAGCACGTCGGTCCCGTCTACATTCGAGCCGGGCGCCCCAAAGTTCCCGTGGTTCATTCTCCCGAGCAGAAGTTCGAAATTGGCAAGGCGATCGAGCTGAGCCACGGCGCCGACGTCACGCTCATTGCCACCGGCCTGATGGTTGCGGAGTCGATAAAAGCCCAGGAAATTCTGGAGGCTGAAGGCGTATCCGCGCGTGTCATCGACATCCATACGATTAAGCCCCTGGATGTGGAGACGATTGTCCGGGCCGCAAAGGAGACCGGCGCCATCGTCGTCAGCGAGGAGCACCTGGTGGATGGCGGCCTGGGTGTCCGTGTCGCTCAGGTTGTGGCGCAGAACCATCCCTGCGTGATGGAGTTCGTCGGGCTCCACAGTTACGCGGAGTCCGGCACTCCGGAAGCTCTGCTCGAAAAGTACGGAATGACGGCGCGAGAAGTCGTGAAGGCGGCCCACCGCGCTCTCAACCGCAAGAAGTCGTAACTTGCACGAGGGGTCACCCGACCTCGCGGTGGCCTCTCTTTTCCCCTCCCTCTATCGCCTTCTAGTAAGCCGCATGAAGCCTGCGGATTCTCCAGTTTTCCCGTTGCATTTCGAGTTCACTTGGAATAGGATTCGGACCAGAGAGGGTCAATCAGATGAAGTTGTCCTTTATGCTTCCGCTGCTGGTTGGGGTGATCCTCCTCGCCCCGAACCTCGCAAGCGCCCAGGCCACACCGAGGCTCACGTCGGTTGAACCCAGCACCGGGAAGGCCGGTGATATCCTCAACGTCACGGGGGAGAACTTAGAGAAGTCCGTCATGACGGAGCTCTATCTGACCGACGGGAAGAACGACATCAAGGTTGAGATCACCGAGCAGTCCGCCAAGGCCCTGAAGTTCAAGATCCCTGGGGACGTCAAGCCAGGACGTTATGCCCTCATGGTTTTGACCGCAGGGAACGATTCGAAACTAATCGAGCAACCCGTCAAGGTTACTGTTGAGTAGCACCGCGTCATCCCGGTCGCGCGAGGCTCCCGCCATGCGCGACCAGGGGATGTAGATACCTTCCTCTTTCTGTCCGCCGGCGATTCGCCTCTCGCCGGAGGCCCGCCCTCCTTGTCAAGAACGCCAGCCACAAAATACGCAGAGGAAATTTCTTGCGTGCATGCAAGAACGCTTGTAATATGCAAGTGATGTTGATACGGTGTGAAATGTCACCCGGGAGCTGGGCTTGAAGCGACGGTCAGGGTGTCCGGTCAGCATTGCGTTGGAAATTTTTGGAGATCGCTGGTCGCTGCTGATTATTCGCGACCTCATGGTTCGCGGATTCCAGACTTTTAAGGAATTCCAGGAATCGGGCGAAGGC
>JADGHK010000662.1 GCA_019686145.1 Bryobacteraceae bacterium
TGCACGACGAGGGCCATCCCGGAGAAAAATTGCCCCAACCGGTCATAGTAACCTGAAGGGTGGTCGCTTCTTCGCAGGACTTCTGGAATCTTCTCCGTAGAAATTCAAACTATCGCTACGTCTGGCTTGGCCAGATTGTGAGCGAGATCGGGGATCACTTCAACTCCATTGCCGTGCTCAGCCTGGCTTTACACATTTCAGGCTCTGGTCTGGCGGTAGGCGGAGTGATGATTGCCCGTACAATCACGCTTTTCCTCGCCGGGCCGGTGGCAGGGGTCCTCCTGGACCGCATGGACCGTCGGAAGGTGATGCTGCTCAGCGACGTGTTCCGCGCAGTGGTGGCGAGCTTCTTTGTTGTGACGCTGACCTACAGGGAGACATGGCTGCTCTATGTCCTGAGCGGTCTGCTGATGTTCGCCTCCCCCTTCTTTACGAGCGGCCGGATGGCGATTCTGCCAAAGATCACGACGCCGGAAGAACTGCACACCGCCAACACTCTCACTCAGACGACGCAATGGCTGACGCTGACCTTCGGGACAATGCTCGGCGGGATGAGCACGATGCAGTTCGGATTCGAATGGGCGTTCGTCATCAATGCGTTGTCCTTCGTCTTCAGTGCCTGGGCAATCTGGAAGCTCCGCTCACCGTCGGGCCACTTTCTTCCGGAGCGGAAGGCCGAGGCTGGCCCGTCGCGCCGCTCGTACTGGCACGATTATGTTGCCAGCCTGCGTTATATCTCGTCGACGCCTCTTGTCCTGGCGATCGGTCTGTCGGGCGTCGGCTGGGCCAGCGGCGGAGGCGCAGCGCAGATCCTGTTCACTTTGTACGGAGAAGTGGTCTTCCAGGGCGGCGCGGCGGCAGTCGGACTGATCTGGGGGTTTGCCGGAGTCGGGCTTGTGATTGGGGGGATTATCGCCCACCGGCTGGGCCAGAGGCTCGATTTCGCAGGGTACAAGCACGCCATCACGGCTGCGTTTGTATTGCACGGGGGCGCCTACATCCTCTTCAGCCAGATGCGGACCATCGCCGGAGCGATCGTCTTCATCGCGCTTTCGCGTGTCGGGATGGGGATTAACAACGTGCTGAACCGGACGATGCTTCTGAATCACGTTCCCGACGCGCTCCGCGGGCGTGTGTTTACGACGGTGGACGTCATGCGTGACGCGGTCATGGTGTTGTCGCTCGCCGCGGCTGGCGTTGCCAGTAAACACATGGAGATCCGGCAAATCGGTCTGATCGCGGGTTGCCTGAGCGCGTCGACGGCGGTTTTTTGGGCAGCCGCCAACGTTGCGGGATGGATTCCTGAACCGCCGTCCGAGCCTGCTGCGGAAGAAGAGATGTCGGCTGGCGCGCCTGTCGCCTAGGAGTTTGCCGCCCTTTCCATCACCGCTTCCAGATCTTTCCGGATTGCGGCGAAGAGAGGCGTCGGGTCGTCCTGGAAGTAAAAATGTCCGCCGGAGAATTCCCTGCGGCGGAACGGCCCGTTCGTTTCCTTAGCCCAGGATTCGACGTGCACCGCCGTGACATTTGGATCAGTGGAGCCGCCGTAAGCAAAGATCGGGAGATCCAGCGGTTCTTCGGGTGTATAGATGTAGTGGCGGTAGAGCCGGGCATCTGCCTTCAGAACGGGCAGCGCATATCGAAGCACGTCGGGATTCTGAAGGATCGAGGCTGGAATTCCTTCGAGTCTGCGAAGTTCGTCAAGCAGTTGTGCGTCGTCGGGTTCGGGAGGTGGCACATGGTTGAGTCGAAACTGCGGCGCCCGTGCCGCCGAGGCGATCAGCGCCACGGGAAGCGGCTTGCCGGAGCGGCGGAGCCACCGGCAGGTTTCAAACCCGATTGCAGCGCCCATGCTGTGCCCGAAGAAGGCGATACTCTCGTTCGCGAACGATTCGAGCTCCTTCCCTAACGCCTCAACCAGATCCTGCATCGTGGTGAAGAAGGGCTCGCCGATTCGTGTTTCCCGGCCGGGCAGGCGTACCGGCGTCGCTACGATTCGCGGCCCGAGCGCTCCTTTCCATCTCCGGAACGCTGCGGCGCCCGCGCCTGCGTAGGGCAAACACAGCAGCCGGAGACCGCCGGGAGGGAGGGGTTCGATCTCGCCGAACCAGGGATGCCCTCCCTTTGCTCCTGTCGTCTGCTCCTTTTTGCGAAGCCGGAGTTCCAGAAGCTTCCGCTTCGCCTCGGAAAGGTCGGATGCCGCCGGTCTGGGCGCGGCAGGCTTCACAGCCCGAGGCTTCCGCGGCTTTTGAAGCAATTCCAAAAGATGACGCTCGAACGGCTCAGCGGTCAGCTCTTTGATGTACTTGCGGGCGGCCCGCAGAGACCTTTCGGCGAGCTCTTCATAATGCTTCCTGTCGGAAAGAAGACGGGTGAGCGTCTCCTGCCAAGGTCCTACGTCCTGAGGCGGGACCTCGGCAAGCGGAACCATGTGCTCATCGAGCGAC
>JADGHK010000663.1 GCA_019686145.1 Bryobacteraceae bacterium
AAGGCCCGGTGGGTAGGAGATTTCGTGCATGAGTCCGTGCGGGTGGATGGGCGGGTGGGCCACCTGCAGTCCAATCTCCTTCATTTCACCTGCGGCTCTCTTTCGGAGCACCTGAAATCGATGGACCGGTATACGACGCTGGCAGCCGAGCAACTGGTTGCTCTGAATCAGCCGGTCCGGTGGCACCACCTGCTGCTCAATCCGCCTTGGACGTTCTTCCGGACGTACTTTTTGAAGCGTGGTTTCCTGGACGGGCCCGAGGGACTTGCAATCGCCTATATGGCGGCCCTTTATAACTTCCTGAAGTATGCCAAAGCGAAAAATATGAGCTGATGCGAATCCTTCACCTCGACAGCGGCGCCGGGATGCGAGGCGGGCAGTGGCAGGTCTATCATCTGCTGCGCGGTCTTGCCAGGGCGGGGCACTCAGTCCTGCTGCTTGCTCCTCCTTCGTCACCCTTGTTCGAGAAGGCAGCCGCAAAAGGGCTAGCCGTCGAGCCCCTAAGCTGGAGCCGTCTCCTGGCGCGTTCCGCGGCCTTCGACCTCGTGCATGCGCACGACGCCCGCTCGCACACGCTTGCGGCCCTGTTTTCCCGCGCTCCGCTGCTGGTCTCCCGTCGCGTCGCGTTTCCCGTCAAAGGAACCTGGGCATCGCGGTGGAAGTACGGCAGGCCCGTTCATTACATTGCAATTTCGGAAACAGTGAAGGAGTGCCTGCGGGCAGCGGGACTCCCCGAGACTCGCATTAGCGTTGTTTTTGACGGTGTTGAGCTACCGGACACGCCCGGATTTTCCGAGCACGGCCCCATCCTGACACTGGCCTCCGAGGATCCGGGGAAAGGCGCGGCGCTTGTACAGGAAGCAGCGCGTCTCGCTGGCGTGGCCGTGAAGCCTTCGAGCGACCTCCCGCGCGACCTGCGGAACGCGCGGCTCTTTGTCTACGTCAGCGAGCAGGAGGGACTCGGATCGGCCGCCCTGCTTGCGATGGCCGCCGGCGTGCCTGTCGTTGCCAGCGCTGTGGGCGGGTTGCGTGAGATAGTGATCGACGGGTTTACTGGGTTCGTGACCGAAAATCGCCCGGAATGCATCGCAGCCGTGATGAAGCGAGCGCTAACAGATGTGGAGGCGTGCAGGAACATCTCCCGTCTCGCCCGGCGGCAGGTCGAGGAGAAATTCTCCCTGGAGGCGATGGTGATGGGCACACTTTCGGTTTATGAAAAGGTTCTCTCATGCTAGAAGCGGTGTTGGCCTTCCTGGGCGGATTGCTCATTGGAAGCTTCCTGAATGTGTGCATCTACCGCATGCCGCGCGACCTCTCCGTTGTGCGCCCGCGATCGTTCTGCCCGCAGTGCAAAAAGATGGTCGCCTGGTACGACAACATCCCGGTAGTGAGCTATCTGCTACTAAGGGGGCGCTGCCGCCATTGCCAGCGAGGCATCTCAATTCGCTACCCGGCCGTCGAGTTGCTGACGGGCCTGCTGTTTGCCCTGGTCGTGATGCTGCACGGACCAACCCTTGCAGCTCTGAAGATGTGGCTTTTTGCCGCACTCGTCGTGGGTCTGATATTCACCGACCTCGAAGAACGCATTCTTCCCGACGAATTTACGTTGGGCGGAACGCTGGCTGCGCTGGTGATTGCGGCGATTGTGCCGATGCCGCCCGGATTTCTCAGCCTCTTTGTTCCGCCGGGATTTCCGCTGGTTTGGCTGTCGCTCGGGGAAGCTGTCCTTGGGGCCGTGGTTGCGAGCGGCGCTTTGTGGACGGTCGGAAAGGCATATGAATTGCTTCGGAAAAGAGAGGGGCTTGGGTTTGGCGATGTGAAGATGGTGGCTATGATCGGCGCCTTCCTGGGACTCTCAGGAGCGCTGTTCACCCTGGTCCTGGGGTCGGTCCTTGGCTCCGTCGCCGGGCTCGCCTACATCCTCGTGACGCGGAAGGATGCTTCGACGTATCAACTGCCCTACGGCTCCTTTCTGGGCGCTGCCACGCTTGTCGTTGCGGTGATCGGCGACGCGCTGCTCGCCTGGTACCTGGGACTCGGCCGCTGATTTCGCAGGGAATCTGAAAGGAGTGTTGTTGTAAGATTAAGGCTTACCTTGATGCAGGCTTTACTGGACTCACTTAAGCCGGGGGAACCGGACTGGCAGCTTGCTACCGCGATCGACCCGGACCGCCTTCCGGCTCACGTAGCCATCATCATGGATGGAAATGGCCGGTGGGCCAAGCGTCGAAACATGCCGCGTGTTGCGGGGCACAAGGCAGGTGTGGAGCCGGTTAGGATTGCTGTCGAAACCTGCGCCCGTCTGGGCATCCAGGCGCTCACACTGTATGCCTTCTCGATCGAGAACTGGAAGCGCCCGCGGGCCGAGGTAGAAACTCTGTGGCGTCTCCTGAGGTACTACCTGCGTCAGGAACTCCCGACGCTGCTTGAAAACGACGTCCGCCT
>JADGHK010000664.1 GCA_019686145.1 Bryobacteraceae bacterium
CTGGAACGCTTCTTCGGCGTCAGCCGCCTGAAGATCGATCCCCAGTTAAACGGCATCGACAATATTCCGCAAGCCCGCCTGACCCTGGAGCAGCAGATTTCGAAGGATATTACCCTCACCTACGTGACGAACTTGACGCGCAGCCAGCAGCAGCTGGTGCGGCTCGAGTGGAACATGAGCCAGTTCTGGTCAGTGATTGCGGTCCGAGATGAGAATGGCCTGTTCGGTATCGATTTTCAGTTCCGGAAGCACTTCAAGTAGCCGCGCTGTCAAAGCGACCACCCCTTCCGGTACGGCTGGGCGATCAGGGCATTCGCCTCGGGGTCATTCGTGATTTTGCACTGTCTGGAATCCCACTGCAGATACCGTCCAGTTCGCTGAGCGAGCGCCCCGAGCAAGGCAGTCTCAGTGAGGAGAGCGGCGAAGCCGAACTCGCAGCTCGCCGGACGGCCGCCTTTCGCGGCGTTGATCCATTCCGCATAATGACCCTCCGTGCGGGACATCGTTTTCGGAGGAGGAGTGAATCCCTCCGGTCCGATCAGCAACTGCGGCCCGCCGCTGAAGCCGTTAAGCAGGAGGCCCCGGTCTCCGACGAACATGAGGCCCGCGGAAGGAAGCGTCTTATCTGGCGGAAGTTCAGCGGGCCGCGGAGGCTTCAATCCGCCGTCGTACCAATACAGCCTCACCGCCCGGCCGTTTGCATCAGGGGCAAAGTCGAAGGTGACTATCGAAGCGCTTGGAAATGTTTCAGACGTCTTCACCCTTTTTGCCCGCATCCACGGTTCATCGCCGTCGCCCTTCAGCGCCGGGATCATAATGAAGCTATTTGCGGCGCTCACAGCGACCGGTGGACCAACTTTCAGCGCGCGAAACACGATGTGAAGCGTGTGGCATGCCATATCACCGACCGCCCCGGTTCCAAAGTCATACCAGCCGCGCCAGTTGAAGGGGTGGTAGACAGGATTGTAGGGACGCTCCGCGGCAGGTCCTAGCCATAGATCCCAGTCCAGCCCGTCGGGCGCTCTCTCCTCGCGGGTCGGACAGGTAACGCCTTGCGGCCAGACGGGGCGATCCGACCATGCATGCACCTCCCGGACTGTTCCGACTGCGCCCGCCTGAATCCATTCCGCCGTCAAACAGGCGCTGTCCGTCATGCTCGACTGGACGCTCATCTGAGTGGCGATCCGCTTGTCCCGCGCCGCCTGCGCAATCACCCGCACCTCGTGGATCGTCCGCGCGAGAGGCTTTGCGCAATAGACATGCTTGCCGAGACTGATTGCCGCCATCGCGACCACAGCATGGGTATGATCCGGAGTAGCGATGATGACACCATCGACGTGTTTCTCCTGGTCCAACATCCGCCGGAAGTCGCGATAGATTTTTGCTTTCGGATACTTGGCGAAGGTCTTGGCGGCGTAGGTGAAATCGACGTCGCAGAGGGCGACAATGTTCTCACTGGCGCATCCGGCGAGATAGGCCGCACCCGCTCCCCCAACTCCCACCGCCGCCAGGTTCAGCGTGTCGCTCGGCGCCTTTTCTCCCTTTCCGCCAAGCACGTGACGGGGAACGACAAGCAAAGCGGCCGACGTTGGAATCATCGTACGGCGCGAAACAAGGCGTATAGGATCGGAATGAGCTTCCATAGAGCGTCCCAAATCGAATAGATGAGTGTCAGCGATTTCTCGTTGCTCTAAGCAGGCTCGCACCGGGCGTTCGAGATCGCACGGTTGAATGGAAACGGCTCCGTGCCAGCCTCGGTCCAACAAGCGGGAATCGGTGCATGGACGAATACGAGCGAGTCGTCGACGTCAACACTCCCGCCGGCGATGTTTTCGACTACCTGGCCAACATCGAGAATCTTCCGGGCTGGCTTCCCGGGGCACAGGAAGTGTACCCGGTGTCCGCTGACCGTTTCCGCCTGAAAGGGATAATCGCAGGGTATTCTCTGGACACGATTGTTCAGTTAAGAGTAGACCGCGAGCATTCTCGCATCGAATGGAACGTAGGGGATCATCACCGCGGCTGGCTTACCGTACGGCAGGGCGACACGACTGACGCATTGTCGGAAGTAACGGTGTCGGTTGTCTTTGAACCCGGCCTTGCAGAACGGTGCTGGGCTCCCATGGAACCCTCCGACCGGGAAACTGCCGTTTACGATTACCTGGGTCTGTCGCTGGACAGCTTGAGGAGGCAGGTGGAAGGGCCATCTCCTCCCGCCGCTGTTTGACACGCCGCTCGCGGTTTCGCTAGAGTGGTGGTTGCACCCCTGTTGCGCCCGTAGCTCAGCTGGATAGAGCGTCTGGCTACGAACCAGAAGGTCGCGTGTTCGAATCGCGCCGGGCGCACCACAAAATCAATCCATCGCGGGTCGTCAAACGGCTCTTCGCCAATTCCGGGGGCAACCCCGATCCCAAGCCAATAGTTTAAGCACAAAGCACCTGCAC
>JADGHK010000665.1 GCA_019686145.1 Bryobacteraceae bacterium
CGCCACGACAGCGTTGTCGATAATCTTCAGCCGTTTTGTCTTTAGCGCCGGCTCGATGAGGTAGTCGGACGAATTGAAGAATGCGCTGACGTCGCACCCGCGGCCGCAAGCGCCGCAGAAGTGGCATTGAGCGCGTCCGTTGTGCGGCCGTGTGAGGACAGCGCGGCGGCCGGCGACGATGGATATGCCAATGCCTGCCGCCGCCTTCTGCAGGAGGCGCTCTCCGCATCGAGGAGGCGGCGCCGGCAAGTGATACCGGCTGCCCGGCAGAGAATCCTGGTCGTCATTGCCGCCGCATACTCCGATCAACTGGTCGACGCGGTCGTAGTAGGGGGCGATGTCCTTGTAGCGGATGGGCCATGGAATTTCCCAGCCATCGCGTGCCGGACCTTCGAAATCGAGATCCGAGTAACGTAGGGAAACACGGCCCCAGATGTTCGTCTTGCCGCCGCGGCCCCAGACCCGGACCAGGTCAAAGTACTGGTCCTTGGGATAGTCGTAGGGCTGCTCTTTCGGGTCAAGGACAATGCGCGGCGGGCGCTGCCCGCGCTCGAGGCGTTCCCTCCACTCCCATGGCTTTACGTGGGTCCAGAAGGAGGCGCGATTGAACCGCGTGCCTGCATCGAGCATCAGCACGTTCACGCCCTGCCGGGTCAGGTTCCACGCGGCCATCCCGCCGGACGCGCCGCTCCCGATCACAATGACGTCATGAACTTCAGGTGCCTTCTTGATCTGCATTAGACCTGGTGCTCCCGATGCGTGCAGCCCTTGAACTCGGGCAAATAGGTGTTAGCGTTCCAGCCAAGCTCCTGCATCAGACCTTCGCGGGAGGAGTAGTAGAAGTCGACAGTGAGATTCTTGACCGTGAGGAAGAACTTCCCCTGAATCGTCTGCTGCTCCTTGCTGATGGGCGTCAGGATCGCAATCTGGTCGGCTTCGGCGACCTGAACGAATGGCTTCCCATGCTTTGATTTCGCCTCGCTGTCGAGCCAGGCGAGGCCATTCGCGATCTCGCCTCGAAGCTGGGGATCGGCGGCGCTTCTGCGGTCAATCCAGGCATGAACCCCGGCGTCGGCTGCTCCGGGCGTGTCAGTCCGGGGAATGATCAGGTCCACGAGGACGCCGAGCAGGGCATACTGCTCTTCCGGGAATGCCTTGGGTTTGTAGGCGGCGGATTTTCCGCCGGACGATTTAGGCGGAGATGAGTGCTCGTGCTGCGCCGCCAGTACGGGAAGGACGGGTAAACTTCCGACGACCTTGAGGGCGTCTCTGCGTGTCTTGCTTCTGGCCATAATGACTCTGCGACTCAAGCGAGAGGTCCCATCTATCATGTCAAATTTCACCGGCAATGGGGGACTACAATGAGAGTGTCTTGAAGCGATCCGGATTTGCCGACCTGCCCCTTCACGGAGGCCGCGTTCCCACGTGGCTTGCAGAGCGGATGACGAAGCTGGGCACGGCGATTGTCGAAGCCGTTCTGCTTCATTACGGCCCGTCCGAGCTCCTCTCCCGCCTCAGCGACCCCTTCTGGTTTCAGGCGCTCGGCTGTGTCATGGGCATGGACTGGCACTCTTCCGGCATCACGACGTCGGTGATCGGCGCTCTCAAACGCGGCATCAGTCCTCGCGCTCACGAATTAGGAGTGTATATCTGCGGCGGGCGGGGGAGGCATTCGCGGAACACGCCCCAGGAACTTCGCCTGATGGCGGAGCGCACGGGCCTCGATGGTGAGGCGCTGGTTCGAGCCAGCCGGCTGACGGCGAGGGTTGACAACAACGCGATCGCGGACGGGTTTCAGATTTACCTGCACAGCTTCATCGTGACGTCGCAGGGCGAATGGGCAGTGGTGCAGCAGGGTCTGAACGAATCCTCACGGCTGGCGCGCCGCTATCACTGGCATTCCGCTTCTGTCCGCGACTTCGTGTCCTCGCCCCACACAGCCATCGTCGGCGAGCCCCAGGGTCTCATCATGAACCTCGTGGCGCAGGAAGCCCGTCCGGCGCAGCAGGCGCTTCTCACGATTGCAGCCGAACATCCGGAGAGGACGCTTTCGAACATCCGGAAGCTGGTGATGCCAAGGCGCCACGACGTCCGGAAGAAGGACGTGGACCTGAAGCGTTTAGGGCCGGTTCTTGCAACAGCGTATGAACGCGATCTGCACGATTTCGCGGAATTGCTTCTGCTGGAGAATCTGGGCCCGCGAACGCTGCAGTCCCTCGCTCTCGTTGCAGAGGTGATCCATGGCACGCCCAGCCGGTTCTCGGATCCCGCACGTTTCTCATTCGCGCACGGAGGGAAGGACGGCCATCCTTTTCCGGTGCCGCTGAAGACGTATGATGAATCGATTTCGGTCCTGCAGCGATCGCTGGATGCGGCGAAGCTGGGCGACCGCGAGAAAATCGAAGGCTTTCGGAGATTAGGCCGCTTCGTGCGCGCTGTCG
>JADGHK010000666.1 GCA_019686145.1 Bryobacteraceae bacterium
CGACAGCGCGCACGAAGCGGCCTAATCTCCGAAAGCCTTCGATTTTCTCGCGGTCGCCCAGCTTCGCCGCATCCAGCGATCGCTGCAGGACCGAAATCGCTTCATCGTACGTCTTCAGCGGTACCGGAAAAGGATAGCCGTCCTTCCCTCCGTGAGCGAATGAGAAGCGTGCGGGATCCGAGAACCGGCTGGGCGTGCCGTGGATCACCTCCGCAACGAGAGCCAGGGACTGCAACGTCCGAGGGCCGAGATTCTCCACCAGAAGCAGCTCCGCAAAATCATGCAACTTGCGTTCATACGCTGTCGCAAGAACCGAGCCTAAACGCTTCAGGTCGACGTTCTCCTTCCGGACGTCGTGATGCTTTGGCATCACCAGCTTCCGGATGTCCAAAAGCGTCTTTTCGGGATGTTCGGCCGCAATCGTCAGGAGCGCCTGCTGCGCCGGACGGGCCTCGCGCGCCACAAGGTTCATGATGAGGCCCTGGTGTTCGCCAACGACGCCAGTGTGCGGCGCCGACACGAAATCCCGGACAGACGCGGAGTGCCAGTGATAGCGCCGGGCGAGACGCGAGGATTCGTTCAAGCCCTGCTGCACCACTGCCCATTCGCCTTGCGACGTCACAATGAAGCTGTGCAGGTAAATCTGAAATCCATCGGCGATCGCGTTATTATCAACCCGCGCCGTAAGCCGGCTGGCTCGAACCAGCGCCTCCCCGTCAAGGCCCGTGCGCTCCGCCATGAGGCGAAGTTCCTGAGGCGTGTTGCGGGAATGCCTTCCGCGCCCGCCGCAAATATACACTCCTAATTCGTGAGCGCGAGGATTGATGCCGCGCTTGAGAGAGCCGATCACCGACGTCGTGATGCCGGAAGAGTGCCAGTCCATGCCCATGACACAGCCGAGCGCCTGGAACCAGAAGGGGTCGCTGAGGCGGGAGAGGAGCTCGGACGGACCGTAATGAAGCAGAACGGCTTCGACAATCGCGGTGCCCAGCTTTGTCATCCGCTCTGCAAGCCACGCGGGAACGCGGCCTCCGTGGAGAGGCAAATCGGCAAATCCGGATCGCTTCAAGACACTTTCATTGTAGTCCCCCAACGCCGGTGAAATTTGACATGATAGATGGGACCCTTCGCTTGAGTTGCAGAGTCATATGGCCAAAAGCAAGACACGCAGAGACGCCCTGAAGGTCGTTGGAAGTTTACCCGTCCTTCCCGTACTAGGGGCCCAGCACCAGCACTCATCTCCGCCCGGGCCGTCCGGCGGAAAATCCGCCGCCTACAAACCCAAGGCATTCTCCGAAGAGCAGTATGCCCTGCTCGGCGTCCTCGTGGACCTGATCATTCCCCGCACTGACACGCCTGGGGCGACTGATGCCGCCGTGCACGCCTGGATCGACCGGAGAAGCGCTGTCGATTCCCAGCTTCGAAGCAAGATCGCGAACGGCCTCACCTGGCTTGACAGCGAAGCGAAGTCAAAACATGGGAAACCGTTCGCTCAGATCGCCGAAGCTGACCAGATTGCGATCCTGACGCCCATCAGCAAGGAGCAGCAGACGACCCAGGGGAAGTTCTTCCGCACGGTCAAGAATCTCACTGTCGACTTCTACTATTCCTCGCGGGAAGGTCTGATGCAGGAGCTTGGCTGGAACGCTAACACCTACCTGCCCGAGTTCAAGGGCTGCACGCATCCGGAGCACCAGGTCTAATGCAGATCAAGAAGGCACCTGAAGTTCATGACGTCATTGTGATCGGGAGCGGCGCGTCCGGCGGCATGGCCGCGTGGAACCTGACGCGGCAGGGCGTGAACGTGCTGATGCTCGACGCAGGCACGCGCTTCAACCGTGCCTCCTTCTGGACCCATGTAAAGCCATGGGAGTGGAGGGAACGCATCGAGCGCGGGCAGCGCCCGCCGCGCATCGTCCTTGACCCGAAAGAGCAGCCCTACGACTATCCCAAGGACCAGTACTTCGACCTGGTCCGCGTCTGGGGCCGCGGCGGCAAAACGAACATCTGGGGCCGTGTTTCCTTACGTTACTCGGATGTCGATTTCGAGGGCCCGGCGCGCGACGGCTGGGAAATTCCGTGGCCCATCCGCTACAAGGACATCGCCCCCTACTACGACCGCGTCGACCAGTTGATCGGAGTCTGCGGCGGAGATGATGACCAGGACTCGCTGCCCGGCAGCCGGTACCACTTGCCGGCGCCGCCTCCTCGATGCGGAGAGCGCCTCCTGCAAAAGGCGGCGGCAGGCATTGGCATATCCATCGTCTCGGGCCGCAGGGCTGTCCTCACGCGGCCGCACAACGGACGCGCGCAATGCCACTTTTGCGGCGCTTGCGGCCGGGGGTGCGACGTCAGCGCATTCTTCAATTCGTCCGACTACCTCATCGAGCCGGCGCTAAAGACAAAACGGCTGAAGATTATCGACAACGCTGTCGTGGCG
>JADGHK010000667.1 GCA_019686145.1 Bryobacteraceae bacterium
CTTCATGTCCGAGGCGTAGCGATGGCGCCCGGTGACAAAGTCGCGCCCGTTCACCTTCGGAAGAACGCGCCCCATCACTTTCCAATCGGAGGCCGGCGTGAGCGGACCCTGATCTGTTCTGGCCGTCCGCAGAAGGGTTTGATCCTTTGCCAGCTCGCCGTATGTGAGGGACCTTCCAGATGTGGTCTCTCCAACGCGGCCGTTGGCCGCTACGAGATTTGCCCGGTCCACCTTTAGCAGTTCGGCTGCACGGTCGATGAGGATTTCGCGCGCGGTCGCCGCTGCACTGCGGACTTTCGGAAGCATGTCCGGAATCGACCGGCTGCCGAAGGTTCCGGCGTCGAATGGAACGTGGTCGGTATCGGCCATTAAAAGCGTCACCGACTCAGGGGCAACGCGCAGCTCCTCGGCAATTCCTTGCACCAATGCCGTGCGCGTGTTTTGTCCCACTTCAGCTTTTCCGGTGAATGCGCGAATGGAGCCGTCCTCGCCGACGTGGAGCCAGGCTCCGACTTCTCCGGCCTTCGCCTGCTGCGCTTCCGCCGGAGCGTCCGTGAGGCAGAGCACAAGGACGCCCGCTCCAAGGAGTTGGAAGAACTCGCGCCGGTCCAGTTCGAAGGAATAAGAAGGCCCGGCGAGCAGCTCGTAGCGTTCGGGTTCTACGGTGTGGTTAGCTCTCATGACGCAAGGCCTTTCCCGCCGCCTTCACGGCGGCGATGATCCGCGGATACGTTCCGCAGCGGCAAAGATTGCCATCGAGGGACGCGCGGATCTCGCTCTCGGAAGGGTTCGGTTTCTTGTTCAGCAACGCCGTTGCCGCCATAATCATGCCGGAAGTGCAAAAGGCGCACTGGAAGGCGCCGTAGTCGAGGAATGCCTGCTGTAAGGGATGGAGCTTCCCGTTCTGTTCGAGGCCCTCAATCGTTGTGATGCGCCTGTTTCCCACGGCCCGCACAGGCATAACGCATGAGCGCACGGGGGCGCCATCCACCAGCACGGTGCAGGCGCCGCACTGGCCTTCGCCGCAGCCGTACTTGGCGCCTGTCAAGTCGAGGTCTTCACGCAGCACCGAAAGCAGGGTGCGGTCTCCTCTCACATCGACTGCGACCGCCCTGCCATTGACATGTAGGGAACGTACCCGCTCTGGCCTGGGATCTGCCATACGAGTAATCATCGCGCAATTTCAAAGCGGAGTGTAGCTTCTCGCCACGCGTCCGGGCAGCCTGCAAGGTGTTACTTCCGCGTGTGCTCCCGGACACGAATGTACGAGTTACTCTCCCCCGCGGAGACGACAAGGATTTTGGCAGGCCGGTCGCTCTCATTCACCCAGCGGACTGGCTTCTGCGCCGGCGTGGATGCAGCATCCCCGGTTTCAAGGACAATCTCTTCCCCGTTCAGCTCCAGCTTGATCGCGCCTTCGAGGACAAATGCGAACTCGTCGTAAGGGCGGCGGTACGGTTTCTTCCCGCTGCTCCCGTGAGGCGCTACCGTAATCAGCAGCGGACGCAGTTTACTGCCTTGCACGCCAAGGTTTTCGATCTGCGCTTTCGACCACGCGCTTTCGTACCGCCGGCGTTGCGAGGCACGAACGACGAGGCCCGCCGCGCCTTCCCGATCGGCGTGCTGGAAGAAGTCCGAGATACTGGCGCCGAGCGCCAGGGCAATGCGCTCCAGCGAGGAGATGGACGGCGAGACTTGGCCGTTCTCCACCTGGGAGATGAAACTCGGCGAGAAATCGGCGTTCATGGCCAGGCTTCGTACTGACATCTTTCGGAGCTCTCTCAAACGCCGGATCGTGTCGCCGACATGGTGCTCACGAGGTATCACAGGGCTCATAGTAACGGCCGGCACGCTCCTCTGCAAGACAAGGCAGCGTAATGATATTCTTAACGAAACTTTACTTTAGCCCGGTAATCTCGCAAGACCGGATACGTCTCAGGAAGAGTTTCTTATCCAGGTTGTTTTGTGTCCATTTGTAAGCCTATGGCTAAGAATCTCGTCAAAATTTTGTCCGCCGGTACGGTCCTCGCCTTTGCTTGTTCCTCTGGTACTTTGGCGCAGCGAGTCATAGAGAGCTCACAGACGCAGGTTCTGCCGCACGACAAGATTGAGACACGGCCGCCGATGGGGTGGATCGCGCCCTCTGGGGCCGGCTTGGATGAGGCTGCCGTTCGCGAGATCGCGGATGCCCTCGTAAGCAGCGGGCTTGCGGCAGCAGGGTACGTCTACGTCAGCATTCCCGACGGATGGCAAGGAGAGCGGGATGCGAGCGGGAATCTGCGGACCAGCTTGAAGTTCCCCGATATCGCGAAACTCGCCGCCTACCTTCATGAAAAAGGGCTCAAGCTGAGCTTGCCGGCTTCGCCTGCGAGCACCACCTGTGCAAAGACGCCAGGAAGCTTCGGCCATGAAGAGCAGGATGCCAAAACGTTCGC
>JADGHK010000668.1 GCA_019686145.1 Bryobacteraceae bacterium
AATCGCTTTTGCCGACGGGTCGTAGAGCGACGGCTGGAATGAGGCTGTCTGGTCGGCCGAATCGTGCTGGGGTTGAATCCAGTAGAAACGGATGCCGAGGTCGAGCGTCAACTTCCGCGTCGCTTTCCAGGTGTCCTGGACATACCACTCAACGTTGTAGTTTCGGTATTTTCCGTTCAGGACAACGTTGGACTGCTGGACACGCTGATAGTTCCCCAAAAGCGCGTTCGCGAAAGCCCATCCTGTGTCGCCTGGATTCTGCTGATCCCGGTCGAACCAGATATTGCCATTGACGGAAGTGAAGGCCGTCTGATCCTTTTGACTGTAGTGGATGAACAGGCCGGCCTTGAAAGCATGGGAGCCCCAGACCTTGCCGACGTTGTCGGTGAACTCCCAGATGCGGTTGAAGTTGCGGAACGGAGTGCCGTTGAAGCCCGTAAACGGAGCGTTCGGCACGCCGCCGAAACGCCAGTTCTGCACCAGACCCAGCGGGTCTGCATCCGGAAACGGCATTTTGTAGCTGAGATTCAGCTTGCTGCGGTCAAAGGCGTCATCGACAGGGTCGATATTGAGTCTGTTGTAACTCGTCCCAAAGATAAACTCATTCGTCAAGGTCGGATTTACGATCGTAGTAACGTTCGTAATGAAACTCCATCCCGGAGTGCCGAAGTTCATCGCCCCGAAGGGAATGTTGTAATCGGCGTTCCACTGCCCGTAAGGGCGGTTCTCTTCCCGGGTGTCATTCACCAGCCGCGCGAATACCCGCCAGTTATCGGTGATGTTATAGTCGCCGCGAGCGATCTCCTGGCGGACCGGGAGATTGTGCGACACCTGACTTTGATAGTTAAAGTTGGGAGCTACGCCGAGGCGGTTCGGCAGGGGGTAGAAGTTGAGAATCTTCACGCCGTCAGGATGCAGCCTGCTCTGAGGAATCACATTGCCAGGGAAAGGACTCTTGTTATTGAGCGGATCGAAAATCCGGACGGGCGATCCGTCGCCCTCCCGGCTCTGAGAGAAATCGCCGCGGCGCTCCAGTTCGGTCGGCACCGTGACGCTGCGCAGATCATTGGGAACGAGCTGCCGCTGGAACTCCTGCGCGAAGAAGAAGAACAGCTTGTCTCGATTGCGATTGAAGTTACCGGGCAGCAGCACCGGACCGCCGATGTTGTACCCGAACCAGTTCTGGCGCCGGAGAGGCCGCTGGCGGCCTTCCATGTTGTTGCGCCACTCGTTGGCATTCAAACTTTCGTGCCGGTAAAACCAGTAGGCCGTGCCATGGAAATCCTTAGTGCCGCTCTTAGTCACAATGTTGATCGCGGCGCCGGAGGAACGCCCGAATTCCGCTGGCTGCGAGTTCGTGATGATCTTGAACTCGCCGATGGCATCCAGGTTGACCTGGGTGTGCGTGCCGCCGTTCGACCCGGTATCCACGTTGTTGACCCCGTCGAGCGTCAGATTGTTCTGATTGCCGCGGTTTCCGTTCGCCTGGATACCGCCAAGGCCGCCTGTGTAGACAATGCCCGGAACAGTGCGGACAATGTCCAGAAAGTTACGCGACTGTACAGCGATGTCCACAACCTGGCGGCCAGTCACAATGCCCGCACGTTCCGCGCTTTGCGTCTGAAGGGTAACAACGCTGCCCTCAACAGTAACAGTTTCCGTTACTGCGCCCACGTCGAGAATGATATCAGGCAGGGCAATACGATCATTCGCGAATACCTTAATCTCGCGCTGTTCGTATTTCTTGAATCCTGGAGCCTCAATGACTAAGTCGTAGACAGCAGGTTGTACGGGCGTGAAGACGAAGCGGCCCTCCGCATTCGTTAACATCTCGCGCGTATCACCCTGCGCCCGGTTAATAAGTACGACTTTGGCACTTACAATAGCGGCTTGCTGGCTATCCCGTACTGAGCCACTGATGGATCCCGATACCTGTTGCGCTTCCGCTTGTAATCCCGCCAGCAAAGTGACAAGGCAAACGACGTAAGACGCAGTTCTCCCTGCAGACATGGTTCCTCCTCGAACGTGGGATTACAGACACTTCTAGGACCAGCCCCAACCAATCCTGGGACAGAATTATATATCAACCGTTGAGCAAAGCAAGGGCAAGTTAGCTTGAAGCTATAGGAAATTGAAGTAAGGCTGGATTGTTACGACTAATGTAAGTAATGTTACAGCTTAGATGGGCCAGGACTCTGTAATTTCGAATACATAGGAAACAACTCTTTCAACGGACGCTCCTTCGCTCATCACACGGTATGCCGCGACAGCGTCCCTGCCGGAAGCCGCGGTATCGTAGACGACGAAGGTGCCAGGGACGTCCTCCCAGCCGTCCGCGGAAAAGCCCGCCGCGCCCATGATGGGACCTGGATTGATTGCGAGAGTTCCGTTGATCTGAGAGACGGCGAAGCGGTGATTGTGGCCGTAGCAGACG
>JADGHK010000669.1 GCA_019686145.1 Bryobacteraceae bacterium
CCACGAACGCGGGTTGCGGCTGTCTCAGGTTCGGGAGGAGATTGCGCGCTCTTCTTCAGAGAAAATGTCGTCGAGCCGTCCAAAGGAAAGCTCGCTGCTGAGCGAGTTCAGCCGGGATCTGACGCAGGCTGCAATGGACGGCGCTCTGGATCCGCTGATCGGGCGAGACTTCGAAGTCGAACGCGTCATCCAGATTCTTTGCCGCCGTACCAAGAACAACCCCGTCCTGATCGGCGAGCCAGGCGTTGGCAAAACAGCGATTGTCGAAGGGCTTGCGCAGCGGATTGCGGATGGCGACGTGCCCTCGTTCCTTGCGGATAAGAGGATTCTGTCGCTCGACCTGTCGTTGATTGTCGCCGGCACCAAGTACCGCGGCCAGTTCGAAGAGCGTCTGAAGACGATCATGAAGGAGTTGATGGACAACCAAAACGCCATCATCTTCATTGATGAGCTTCATACGCTTGTTGGCGCAGGTTCTGCCGAAGGTTCGCTCGATGCGGCCAACATTCTGAAGCCTGCGTTGTCGCGCGGTGAAATTCAGTGCATCGGCGCCACGACGCCAGCGGAGTACCGCAAGTCAATCGAAAAGGACCGGTCTCTTGAGCGCCGCTTCCAGGCGGTGAAGGTGCCGCCGCCGAGCGAAAGCGACGCGATTAAGGTCTTGTTCGGCATCAAGGAGCGCTACGAGAAGTTCCACGCGGTGGCATACACGGACGAAGCGATCGAAAGCGCCGTCTATACATCGAGCCGGTTCATTCCGGACCGCTTCCTGCCGGATAAGGCGATTGATCTTATCGACGAAGCCGGCGCGCGCGTAAAACTGCGCCAGACGACGCTTCCGCCGGAAGTGGCAGACATCCAGAAGCGGATCAAGTTTATCGTTCACCGCATGGAAAATGCCATCGCGAACCACGAGTTCGAGAAGGCACGGTTCTACTCGGACGAGGAGCGAAAGGAACGCGAGAACCTCCGTCAGCTCCGTGAGAAATACAACCTGGACGATACCTCGACGGGTGTGGTGACCAAGGACGACATCGAGGAAGTGGTTGCCCGCTGGACTGGCGTCCCGATGACCGCGATCCGCGAGGAGGAAGTGACCAAGCTGCTCCGCATCGAAGAGGAGCTGCACAAGCGGGTGGTCAGCCAGGAGAAGGCAATCTCCGCCTTGGCCCGTGCGATCCGCCGCTCTCGTGCCGGTCTGAAGTCCCCGAAGCGTCCCGCAGGATCCTTCCTGTTCCTCGGACCGACGGGTGTCGGTAAGACCGAGGTGGCGCGGGCTCTTGCCGAGTTCCTGTTCGGCAGTGAGAAGGCGCTCATCCGGTTCGACATGTCCGAGTTCATGGAGAAGCACTCGGTCTCCAAGCTCATCGGTTCGCCCCCGGGCTACGTGGGATACGAAGAGGGCGGCCAGCTCACAGAAAGGGTGAAGCGCGCTCCTTACTCGATCATCCTGCTGGACGAAATCGAGAAGGCGCACCCGGATGTGTACAACATCCTGCTGCAGGTGTTTGAAGACGGCCAGCTGACCGACGGTCTCGGCAATACGGTCGACTTCAAGAACACGATCATCATCATGACTTCGAACCTCGGCGCGCGCTTCCTCGATAAGAAGACGCCGCTCGGCTTTGCGGTTCCTCAGACCGAGGGCATCGCAAGCAAGGTCGAAGATCAGGTGATGGGCGAAGTGAAGCGGGCATTCAATCCCGAATTCCTCAACCGTCTCGATGAGATCATTCTCTTCACCTCGCTGTCGGACGAGGATCTGATCAAGATCATCGACCTGCTGGTGGAGCAGATCAACCAGAACCTTGCGGCAAAGCAGATCCGGATCAAGCTCGCTCCCGATGCCGCGAAGTACATTCTGGAGAAGACTTGCACGGATCGCAGTTACGGCGCCCGGCCGTTGCGGCGCGCGCTGCAGAAGTACATCGAGGATCCGCTCTCGGAGGCGCTCATCCAGAACACGCTGCCGCGGCCTTCGGAGCTGGAAGTCTACCTCGGAGATACCGGTCTCTTCTGCCGGCCAGTGGGCACGGGAGAGGAGCAGCCGGTGGGCGCAGGCGCGGAGTCTGCCGGAACGCCTCTGTACATGTTCTAGAAGCTCATACTTTCGATTAGACTAAGTGGCGGGTGATATCACCCGCCATTTTTCGTTTATGAAGTCGATACCATCGTCCGGTTCAGATGCTTTCTATCGCGATTTGTTCGAAAATACGGACGATATCGTCTTTTCCTGCCGTTTGGATGGGCTGCTTCGGGCCGCAAATCCTGCGATGTGCCGGTTTGTAGGCCGGCCCCTTCCGCAAATTCTTTCTCTAAATCTTGCCGATATTACGGCTCCTGCCAGCCAGGAGGAGCTGCGGAGAATGCTCGAATTCGCATCGGATCCTGAGGCGCCGCGAAGAGCCGAGCTAACGCTTGTAGGGGCAAATGG
>JADGHK010000670.1 GCA_019686145.1 Bryobacteraceae bacterium
GATCGATCGCGGCACGGAGGGAATGGCAGCCAGGTGAAAGACCGCGTCTGCGCCGCGGACAATGGGCGCGATCGCCTGATAATCGCGGATGTCGCACTCCGCGAACTCGATAGAGGCCCAGACTTCGGTGAGGTTCTCCCGCCGCCCCGAAAAGAGGTTGTCGATCACGACGACGGATGCCCCGGGACACTCCAGGAGCGCGCGCACGAGGGTCGATCCGATGAAACCGGCCCCTCCGGTCACAACAAATCTAGGCATGGCCCGCTGCTGCCGGGATCCTTGCGATCACACCTTCCAGATGCCGGAGGCTGTCATTTGCGATCTTCAGCGCGCCCGGAGAAAAATCGAAGGCCTCAAGGGAAACCCAGCCTTGATAATTTCGCCGCGCCAGAGTCTCAAGAACCGGCAGGAAGTCGTAGTCGCCAGCACCGCAGTGCTTGCCGTCCATCTCATTCACGTGCACGTGACGGATCTTGCCGAAGTGCCGTTCGATAAGAACCGAGTGCTTCTCCACTTCGTCCACCGCGTTGTGCGTATCAAACATCGTCTGTATCGCCGGACTGCCGATTTCGTCCACAAGGGCCGCCGCCTCGTCCAGGGTGGTAACCACGTCGGATTGGGCGACCGGCAAGGCCTCGATCAGGATCGTCACACCGCGTTCCAGAGCGTGCGGAGCCACCCTCGCCAGCCCATCGACGAAGTGTCGCGTCGCCTCTGCCCGGCTAAGCCCGCCTGTCGTAGAGCGCTGATACGGCGAGCCGAAGACCATCACGCCTCCGCGCCCGCCAGCCAGATCGGCGCAAAGGTCAATGAGATTCCGAATGTGCCGCCAGCTTCGCTCCCGGAGAGCGGCGTCCGGCGTCGTCACATGCAGTCCCTTCGGTGACACCATGAGCCAGTGAAGGCCCACGAACTCGAGGCCCTCCTCGCGAATGACCGTCCGGTACTCGCTGCGCTGCGCTGCCGTGATGGTAGCCGGATCTTCTGCCAGCGTGAACGGCGCAATCTCAATCCCCTGATACCCGGCCTCGCGGATCGCCTTGCACGCGTCAGCGAAATTCCAGCCCTGGAAGACTTCATTACAGATGGCGTGACGAAAGGTATAGGACATCGTTTCCTCAGTTTATTCCACGCAGTGAACGAACTTCACGACTTCCGGCGACGGCTGAAGAATCGTCTCTTCAAAGCCGTCGAACCGGACACGGCGAATCATTCCCTGCAGGACCGAGCGATCCAGCGCCGCAAGGTCCGATACGGCGAGTTCGAAGGCGCGCGGCGAAGCATTGACAGTCCCGAAGACGACCTGATTTTTGACGACCATATCGACCAGCGGAATCTTCCCAATCGGATCGGAGGCGCCGACGATGGCATAAACGCCAAGCGGCGCCAGAAGTGAAAATCCGGCAAGAGCGGCACTCGGCGACCCTGTCGCCTCGACTACGAGATCCGCCGGGCGGATGCCCTCAAACCCGCATGAGTAGGCGATGCCGGCTCGCTCCAGCAGCCGCACCCTCGGTTCGGTCTTCGACTCCAAAGACGCGACCGTCACTTCTAAGCCGCGGTGCTGCAGAAGAAGAGCGCTGAGGATGCCAATAGGACCGGCGCCGAGCACCAGCGCCGTCCGCGGACCGTGCTCGTGAAACCGGAGCGCCGTTTCGAGCGACTTCTCCACGACGCTCATGGGCTCGATCAGTACAGCCACATCAAGCAGCGCCTCGGGGACGCGAACCAGGTCCTCCGGCCGGTCGACGGCATAGGTGGAGAGATAGCCATGAATCCCTGTAATTCCGCGGTCCGGAGCGGTTCCCGTAAGACAAAGATCGCGGCGGCCGCGAGCGCAAGAGGCACAGAAGGAAGCGCATGGCCGGCGAACCTGCGGAACTACCCAATCGCCGCGCTTGAGGCCCGAGCCCGAAGGGCCGGGATCAACGACGCGGGCGACAGCCTCGTGTCCAAGAGTCAGGAAATCCTGACCGGCGGGGGGAAACCCGAGGTGAAATCGAGCGAGTTCCCGGTCCGTACCGCACACACCGACTTCCACTACCTCGAGCAGAACCTGGGCCGGCGAGGGTTCCGGTTCCGGCAGCTCCCGGACCGTCAGCCGTCTTGCGGAGTAGTCAAGACCCGCGGCCTTCATGACGGCTTGCGTGCGACCACGACGAGCGTAAGCCCTTTCCACGGAATCACGCGTTCCGCTCGTTTCCAGAACCAGACGGTCTTGTCGAAAATTTTGAGCATCACCTTGCTCAGCTTTCGGCGTCCGAGGACACGCCCGAAGAGCCACCAGGCAGGCCGTCCAATTTTATTCATCTGGTAGGACACCTGCACCTCCAGGCCGCACTCGGCGAGCATCGCCTTCAGTTCCCGCTCCTCGAAGCGCCAGCGGTGTCCCAGTGTTTTATCGAGGCTCCCAAAGAGCGAGCGGCTTTGCGGC
>JADGHK010000011.1 GCA_019686145.1 Bryobacteraceae bacterium
CGCAATGCCGCAATGTGCAACTACTACCCGCTAACAGCAAGAGCTTCAGACACCATTCGGAAGATCCGCTTCGAGTTCCTCGACAAGCAGCGGCCTCCGGCGAGCACCCTGCTACTCTTTGAAGGCCTCCCATCGCTCGACGCCTCCTTCGCGATCGAGGTAGTGGCGGCAGTTCCGTGATCTGTTCCCGCCCTCCGGTGTGGGGGCACCTTCCCGCCTCAAGCCATCCCGCCTTAGGGAAAGTCCGAATGATACAATCAGCTGCGAACCTATGGCATCAAAACCTGTCGTTACGTTTGGAGAGATCATGCTGCGCCTGGCGCCCCCGGGCTTCGAGCGCTTCCTGCAATCCCCGCAGTTCGTGGCGACGTGGGGCGGCGGAGAAGCCAACGTCGCGGTGGCCCTTGCGAACTTCGGACAGCCTGCGCGCTACGTGACAGTACTCCCGTCGAACCCGATCGCAGACGCCTTCGTCGGTGAGTTGCGCCGGTTCGGAGTGGACCCATCCTATATTGTCCGGGCCAAAGGCCGCCTGGGAATTTACTTCGTGGAGCCCGGCGCGAATCAGCGTCCCTCCAAGGTGGTCTATGACCGCGACTATAGCGCCATCGCGCTCGCAAAGCCTGGCGATATCGATTGGGCGAAGTGCTTCGACGGCGCAGGATGGTTTCACATCACGGGCATCACGCCCGCTCTGAGCCAGTCCGCCGCCGACCTCGCGTTCGAGAGCGTGAGTGCGGCGCGAAAGGCCGGCCTTACCGTCTCTTGTGACCTCAACTACCGAAAGAATTTGTGGAAGTACGGGAAGACGGCGGCCGAAGTAATGTCGGAGCTGTTCAAATGCGTCGACATCGGCATTGCAAATGAAGAGGACTGCCAGATGGCGCTGGGCATCCAGGCCGACGTCGATGTGCACTCGGGAAAGCTCGAAACGGACCAGTACCGGAAGCTGACGGAGAAGGTGATGTCGGCCTATCCGAACCTCAAGACGCTGGCCATTACGCTTCGCGAATCGAGGAGCGCGTCGCACAACGGATGGTCGGCCTGCCTGAACAACGGGAAGGAGTTTATCGTCAGCAAGCATTACGAGATCACGCACATCGTAGACCGGGTCGGAGGCGGAGACTCGTTCGCAGCCGGCTTGATTTACGGGCTTCTCAATCTGCCCAGCGATCAGGACGCGCTGGAGTTCGCCGTCGCGGCAAGCTGCCTTAAGCACTCGATTCCAGGCGACTTTAACCGCTTCGCGGTCGACGAAGTTATGGCTCTGGTAAAAGGAGGAGGCTCCGGCCGGGTACAGCGCTAGGCGCAACGGGGGTGGTTGGGCTGGCGCATTCCTGGTCTATAATTGGTCAGGAATCGCTCATGCTTCGGTTTCATCTGACGATCCTTGCTCTCTGGGTAACCGCTGCCGCCTGGGTTGCCCCGGGGCAGCAGCAGGCAGAGCCAGCCTCCCCTTCAGCCGGGCAGCCCGCGAAGTCCGGTTCGCAAGGCTCCCAGCCTTTGGCGCCAATCAAGGTGTCGGTCAACGAAGTAATTGTGCCGGTGACGGTGACCGATGAGAAGGGCCGCTTCGTCTCAAATCTCCAGCAGAGTGACTTCCGGATTTTCGACGAAGACCAGGAACAGAAGATCTCCTATTTCAGCCGCGAGGGAAATCAGCCGGTCGTCGTTGGCTTTCTGGTTGATTTAAGCAACAGCCAGCGGATTCAGTGGAACAAGTTCCTGGAATCGGCCCAGGAGCTGGTCATCACTCTTCTGCCGGGCGGCGACAGCCGTTACAGCGGCTACCTGATTACCTATTCGACGGAAGCCGAGCTCGCAGTCAACACAACCTCGGACCCGGAGAAAATTCTCGAGAAGCTGCGCAAGCTGAAGCCCGGCGGCGGTGCGGCGCTGTACGACGCAATCTACATGGCCTGCACAAGCCGAAGCCTGGTGCCGGGAGAGCCCGTGCAGCCGCGCCGCGTGGTGGTCATTATTGGCGACGGGCACGACAACGCCAGCCAGAAGACGCTCGACGAGATCATTGAGCTGGCGCAGCGAAACCTCGTGACGATCTACGCGGTCAGCACCCAGGCCTACGGCTTCCAGAATGAAGGTGAGAAGAACCTGATTCGGCTTGCGGAGGAGACCGGAGGACGCGTCGTGTATCCCCTCGAAGGTGTCTATAAGGACGTTTCCGGTTATCTTTCCAAGCCCCAGGACGCCGGCAACTATGCGCTGACGGTGGGAACCGGCGGATATGCGGCCGCGGTGGCGCAGTCGCTGTTCCGGTCCGTTGCCGATGTTGCCGGTGAGGTGACGACGCAGTATATTCTGCGCTACATCCCGGAGACCACCGACAGCTCGCTGGCTTTCCGGAGAATCCGGGTTGAGGTGAATTTGCCGAACGTGACGGTCCGGGCTCGCAAGGGCTACTACGCCAAAGCGCCCTAGTCCGTCCTTTTGTCATCGTTTTACAAGTCCCGGCCGATTAGGTAGAGGGGAGCGAATTGTTCGATCTATGGCCGTAACGCCTCCGACGCGTGTGGCTGCCGCCTACTACAGCCTGCTTGAACTCCATTGGCCGGGCAAGCCCGCTGAGATCGCCGGAGTCCTTCTCGCCGATCCGGCGACCGGACAGAGCGATGTGCGCCTGCGCCGGGACTGGGCCGAGATTGTTGGCGAGGAAGACCGGGAAGTCTTTGAAGCGCTCGAGGACGATCTCCGAAGCAAGCTCCGCGAGTTCGGGCCCGACAATCTTCTCTCCTATTTTGAGCAGTCTCTTTCGCTGCTGATTCGAATTTCAGACAGAGAGCAGGTGGAGGTGGATGACTTTTCGCGGACCCTCGGACACCTCTACCGCAAATTCGTCCCGGCTCGAGTCCTTCCATTCCGCACTCACCTGCCCGTCTACTCCCTGCGCGCCGCTGCCGGGCGCTTCGGCGCCGACGAGGAGGTGTTTGAAGAAGAGTGGATCGAGGCTCCGCCCGATCTGCGCTTAAGCGAAGACCTTTTCGTCGCGCACGTCACCGGGGACTCGATGGCGCCCCTGATTTCCGACGGCAGCCTGTGCGTCTTCCGGCGCCCGAAGGCTGGCTCCCGGCAGGGGAAGATTGTCCTCGTCTGGCTGCGCGGGACATCGGAACGCGGCGGGCAGGTGACCGTCAAACGCTACCGGAGCGAGAAGAGGTTTGACGAATCCGGCTCCTGGACTCACAGTGAAATCATCATGGAGCCGCTGAACCGCAAATACAAACCATGGCGGCTCGAGCCCGAAGAGCAGGAAAATCTGCTCGTTATCGGCGAATTCGTCTGCGTTTTGGAATAATCCCTTTTAATTCACTTCCCCCGGGCACCCGTTAACAGCCGTTTCCATATTCCACCGAGATCAGGAATAAACCACGAGCCGGTGCGGTCGGACCTGCTTTCGCGTCCTTATCGTCCAATAGCGCCCGCAGCCCCGCCTCATCGAGATTCCCCTTGCCAACCTCGATCAGCACTCCCACAATGTTACGAACCATGTGCTTCAGAAAGCCGCTGCCCCGCACCTGATAACGCAGCCGGTCGGGCTCGGCAATCAGGCGGGAAGAGAAAATCGTGCGCACCAGAGGATCTCCGGAAGCATATTTTTCATCGGAAGCGGCAAAATTCCGATAATCGCGGGTGCCTTCGAGGAGCGGGGCCAGCGCAATCATTCTCTCAACGTCCAGCGGATACGGATGGTGGTGGACATAGTGCCGCTCAAAGGGCGGGCAGACCTCCGCGCGGTAGATCCGGTACTCGTACGTCTTGGCGAGCGCGTGCCGGCGCGGATGGAAATCCGGGGGCGCTTCCATCGCATCGAGCACGCGGATCGACGCAGGAAGCAGACGATTCATGGCCTTCCGCAGATTGGGAAGCGGGATCGGATTCGATATCGTTGCCGCAGCCACTTGCGCGAGCGCGTGAACGCCGGCATCGGTCCTGCCTGACGCTGTGACGTGGACAGGCGCCCCCTCGATTTCCGAGAGAACGGCCTCAACGGTTCCCTGGATAGTCGGAAGCCCGGGCTGCACCTGCCAGCCGTAGAAATCCGTGCCGTCGTAGGAGAGGGTAAATCGGATGCGGCGCACTTCAAGGTTGGACCGGCACAGCCCGCGAGCCAGGCTTTACGACGGGAATGCCTTGCGCGCAAAGCGGGCAATCGTCCGGCGGATAGGTGACAACGTTCAACGTCGCAAGCGCGGTGCGTGGCACGCCGACGTCGGCAGTTCCCGAACTCCGATCGATAATCGACCCCGCGCTCAGCACGACAACGCCCTGGCTCTCCAGCAGCTCGCGCACCTCGCGCGTACTGCCGCCTGTCGTGACCACATCTTCGATAATGATGGCGCGTTCGCCCGGTTCCACGACGAAGCCGCGGCGCAAGGCCATCCGCCCGGCAGCGTCGCGCTCCGTGAACTGGAACCGCACACCGAGAGCGCGCGCGACTTCGTGCCCGATAATCAGGCCTCCCATTGCCGGAGACACGACCAGATTGACTGCCTCAGCGAGGCCCTGTCGACGAAGCGCTTCGGCAAGGTCGAAGCCGATCTGCTGCGCGTACCCTGGGTACTGGAGCACTTTCGCGCACTGCAGATATTCGGGGCTGTGAAGGCCGCTTGTCAGCCGGAAATGGCCGCGCAAATAGGCGCCGGTCTCTTCGAAAAGGGCCAGGACGGCCTCAGACTGTGTGCTCACAAGCTTATACTATAGCGTATCCACGCCCCCAGGCTCTGTCCGCTTGCGACTCCGCAAGTCCCAGGAACGGACATCCGCTGGACGCCCAGGAGCCGGAAACTCTTTAATAGACAGTGCAGAGCGGAAATCGCGGCGTGGAACGAGGCGTGCTTACCTTCTCTGAGCTACCATAGGTGATTTCGGGAACTCGGGAAGTGCCGATTTCGTATCTTGGCATTGTCACGCGGTAACGTTCATACCCGCCAGCGGAATCGGGGTTTCCAAGGAAGGATTAGAGGTTCATGAGAAGCAATCGATCGATCCTCGCGATGATTTGCGCCGCTTTAGTGGTGGCGCCGGCAGCTCCCGGTCAACGACCGCCGGGGACGGATCCCACCTCCGACCCACGTCTGAGCGGAGGTAATTTCTTTGAACGCCTCGCCCGGCCCTATACAGCACCTGAAATTCCGGCAGTGCGACTGGATAATTCCTCTCGCCTCCAATCCCTGGTTCGGGCGGGTCGCATTTACTTATCCTTGCGCGATACGATTGCTTTGGCGCTCGAAAACAACCTCGATATCGCCGTTTCCCGGTTCGGCCCGGCCATTGCGGAAGCGGACCTGATGCGGGCCGAGGCGGGCGGTCTGCTGCGAGGCGTCCCGCAAGCCGTTCAGCAGGGGGCTTCCAGCGCTGCCGTCCAGGCGACCGGCGGTTTCACCGGAGTCGGCGGCGCGTCAACAGGCACTACCGGGACCGGGGGAAGCAGCGGAACCGGTGGTACGGTCATCACTCAGACCGGCACCTCGATCCCCAACCTGGATCCGTCGTTTTTTGTCAGCTACAACTGGGGTCACAACAGCCGGCCACAAGCCAACACCGTAACGACCGGTCTCACCGCCTTGGCTTTTAACGCCCAGAGTTTCCAAAGCGGAATTCAGAAGTCGTGGCTCACCGGTACGACGACCAGCCTGGCATGGCTCACAGACAGCACAACCAGCAACAATCCGGTTAACAACATCAATCCGGTCAGCACCGGCAGTCTCTCGTTTACCGTAACTCAGCGGCTGCTGCAAGGCTTCGGGATCGCTGTCAACAATCGAAACATTCGCATCGCAAAGAACAACCAGCGTCTGTCAGACGTTATCTTTCGCCAGCAGGTCATCGCGACGGTCTCGTCTGTGCTGAACCTGTACTGGGATCTGGTGAGCTTCAACGAGGACCTGCGGGTAAAGCGTCAGGCTCTCGCCGTGGCTCAGAAGTTCCTCGAGGACCAGAAGAAACAGGTGGAGATCGGAACGATCGCGCCGATCGAGATCGTCCGCGCCGAGGCCCGCGTGGCGCAGGCGCAGCAGGAGCTGACGAACGCGGAGACGAACGTCCTTCAGCAGGAGACGATTCTCAAGAATGTGCTGAGCCGCACCGGCGTCGCGAGCCCGGAGCTTGCCGACGTTCGCATCGTCCCAACCGACACTCTGGACATTCCCGAGCAGGAACCCGTCGAGCCGATCCAGGACTTGGTCGAACAGGCGCTCCAGAAGCGGCCCGAACTGGAAGTGACCCGAATCAACATCGAAAACACAAAGATCGGCATCGCCGGCAGCCGCAGCCAGCTACTGCCCTCGCTCGACCTTCAATTGAACCTCGCCAATCGCGCTCTGGCCGGAACTCCGAATGGCCTGCCGCTGCCTTCAAACTTGCAGAATGTTTCCCGGGCCGTGGATCCCTTCTTTGTAGGCGGCTTTGGCAGTGTGATGGGCCAGCTGTTCCGCAGGAACTTCCCGGATTACGCTGTCGGATTCCAGTTGAACATCCCGATCCGCAACCGCACCGCGCAAGCGGACTACACGCGCGACATGCTGCAGCTTCGCCAGCAGGAGCTGCGCGCGCAGGCGCAGATCAACGACATCCGTGTCGGCGTCCAGCAGGCGCTCATCGCCGTCCAGCAGGCGCGTGCCCGTCACGAGTTCGCAGTCAAAGAGCGCATTCTCCAGGAGCAGACGTTGGATGCGGAACAAAAGAAGTACGCTCTGGGCGCTTCTACGGCTTTCCAGGTGATCCAGACCCAGCGCGATCTCGCCCAGGCGCAGGCTGCCGAAGTCGCCGCGATGGCTGCTTATCAGCGGGCGCGAACGCAGCTTGATTTCGCCACAGGCCGAATTCTCGAAAAGTACAACATCGAAATTGAGGAAGCCAAGCAGGGACAAGTCTCGTGGATGCCGAGCCCGATACCTGCCGTCGACGATAACAACAAGTAGTTTTCCCCAAGCGGGGCGCGAATTTCGCCCCGCTTTCCCAAGCCGAAACACCTTGCTCAGAATTGCACAAGCACCTCAGCCCATTCCGGTAAAAATTGCAGGAGTCTGGGTTGGAGCCCCTTCAACCTGATGTATTTAAAGGAAAAGTCTTTGGAGAGGGAATTGCTTATTAGAGGAGCGTATGAAACAAGGCGAGGCTCAAGGGACGAAGGTTGCTCCTCTCTGCGACCCCTCGATCGTTTCTTCCAAACCCTTGCAAATCCTTTAAAACCCAACTCAACAATAATCCCTCCCAACCAGTCCCTTGAGCCCGGACTTTGCTCCGGGCTCGCCTTCTTAGGACCGCCAGATTCTCCAAAACGGCTGGGCTCCAAGCCCGCGTTTCGTTAAGGTTTTCGCATTTTTGACGATAAATCAGAACATGAGGGGATCAAACGCAATTTCTGAAAACCTTCGGTTCCAGCTCAGTCTGCTTCGGCTCACGGCGGCGACCGAGAATCCAGAGAGAGCGCGTACCGCCCTTGCACAAACAGCCGAGTCCGAACAGCTGCAGAATCTGGTGGCCCTGCTTCCAACCCGGCCCAAGCGCCGCAACGCTCCGAACCAGGAACAAAACTGACCAGAAGCGCCAGCGAGCGCCGGAACCTGTATAGTAGGACGGTGCGCATCGTCTCGCTGATCGCAAGCGCAACAGAGACCGTCGATGCCCTGGGTTTGTCGCGCTTTCTTGTCGGACGGTCTCACGAATGCGATTACCCTCCCTGGGTGCGCTCCCTTCCTGCATGCACAAAACCGCGCTTCCGCACCAGCGGTGATAGCCGCTCGATCGACGAAGGCGTGAAGAACAGCCTGCGGGAAGCGGGTTCGGTTTATGAAGTTCTTGAGGATGCCCTCGCGAGCCTGCGGCCGGATGTAATCCTCACTCAGTCGCAGTGCCGCGTCTGCGCGGCTTCGGTTGAGGATGTAGAACGGGCAGTCTCGGCAAAGTTCGACACCCATCCTCGAGTCGTCGCCCTGGAGCCTAACTGCCTGGCGGACATTTTCCGCGACATCGGCAGAATTGCCGATGCCTGCGGTGTGCCGGACCGGAGAGACCGCCTCGCCGGGGAAATGAAGCGCAGGATGGATGAGGTTGCGGCGCGGGCGAAGCATCAGCCGGAGCGGCCTCGTGTTGCCTGCATCGAGTGGCAGGAACCGCTGATGGCGGCCGGAAACTGGGTGCCGGAGCTGGTGGAAATGGCCGGGGGCCGGAACCTCTTCGGAGCCGCCGGCGCACACTCTCCCTGGATCAGCTGGGACGACCTGGTGGACGCGGACCCGGACGTCCTGCTGGTCATGCCCTGCGGCTACGGACTGGAGCGAACGCGTTCCGAGATGTACTGGCTCGACCGGCGCCAGCAATGGGGCAGCCTCCGGGCGGTGCGGAACGGGTCGACGTATATCGCCGACGGCAATCTGTATTTTCACCGGCCGGGACCGCGGATCGTGGATTCGCTGCTCGCCCTGGCGGAAGTGCTCCACCCGCGCGCGTTCCCGCCCTCGCTCAAAGGGAAAGCATGGCTGCCGTATGAGTGACACCACCAGGGATGCGGGTTCCGCTGCGTGTACGTTATAATCAGGAAGTTTGTAACAGTCGGATTTCCTCCGCTAGAATCAGGAAGACAAGGTAATGCCGAAACTGAAAACCCACAAGGGTGCGTCCAAGCGCTTCAAGAAGTCCGGGACAGGCAAAATTATTCGCAATCATGCGTTTGCGCGCCATATCCTGACTTCGAAGACCCGTTCGCGCAAGCGCAAGTTGAGCCAGCCCGTGGTCATGGAGCCGGGAGACGCCAAAAAGATCGCAATCATGCTCCCCTACTAAGGGTACAGGTTACCGGTGTGCGGACGGAGCGCGAGGCACGTGCCCGTGCCGCCGCCGACCCATACGAAGGAGATAAAACGTGCCAAGAGTAAAACGTGGAACCAAACGCCGGGCAGCGCGCCATAAGGTACTGAGCCGCGCGTCCGGTTTCTTTCTGACAAAGAGCAAGCTGCACAGAGCGGCGCAGGAGGCTGTCGAGAAGGCGCTTCGCTACGCATACGTGGGCCGGCGTCTGAAGAAGCGCGATTTCCGGTCCCTCTGGATTGTCCGTATCGGCGCTGCGTGCCGCGCTGCAGACATCTCTTATAGCAAGTTCATGGGCGGCCTCAAGAAGGCCGGCGTGGACCTGAACCGGAAGATACTGGCCGATCTGGCCGTGAATGACGAGGCAGCCTTCCGGGTCCTCGTGGACAAGGCCAAGGCTGCACTCGCAGTCGCACAACAGGGGTAGCCAAATGCTGGAAGCGGAGTCGATGCAAAGAGAGGACGAACGCAGCGAGGACCTGGAGTCCCTCACTAGTTTGGAGGAGCGCATCCTTCGGACGGTCGAACTAGTGTCTCGGCTCCGCGAAACCAATGAGAAGCTGCAGCGGGAGTTAGAGGCTGCACTTTCCGAAAAGGCCCAGGCCGAGCAATCCGCAAAGGATGCTCAGGAGGAAGCGGCCAGAATTTCCCGGGAGATGGAACTGCTCCGCGCGGAGAGGAAACAGGTGCGCACCAGAATCGAAAAATTGCTCGGCCAGATGGACCTGTTGAGCGAGAGCTGAGCCGTTTCGTCCGGGCGCTCGTAGAATGGAAAACGGCCCCGCCAAGAAAACAGTCCGCATTAACATCTTCAACCAGACATACACGGTCCTGGCTTCGGGTGATCCTGCGGAAACAGAGGCGCTGGCCCAGATGGTCGACGATCTGATGACGTCGATCGCCGGAAGGGCCGGCAACGTGGACAGGGCACGGATCAGCGTTCTCGCCTGTTTGCATCTCGCGGATCGCCTGCGCACGGTCGAAGCGCAACTGAAGGCGCTCAAGGCGGAGATTTCCACCACGTCACGGCGTTGCAGTTCCCTTCTCGATCAAGTTCTCGAATCGTCTTCGTCAGAATAAGCGTTCCTGGCGGCGCAGAGTGCCGAATGAGCCGATGTTCGCGATGGAAAGTGCGAACCGGAACTGGTTCTCATGGCGCGGCCCGAGATCGAACCTGCGGTACTGCAGGCTGAAGGAACAGCAGTCCGTCCGGTACGTCACCTGGGTGTTGCCAAACAGGAAGCGGCCAGTCCGGTAATCGTAGATCCCGAAGAAGCCCCCGTTCCAGCCGGGCTTATTCTCCTCGCCGATGCCGGCAAGCCAGCGTAGCTGATTCGCGGGCGGAGACAGGAAGGAACCGACTCCCCTCGCAGTATCGGTGCACTTGTCGATGTCGCCAGGGCGCCATCCGCCTTCCGGCGGCAGCGGAATGCAGTGCACATGCGTGTGCCCCGCGGAGATCAGATACCTGGAGATCCGGGCGTCTACAGTGAAGCTGCTATTGGTGATGCGCCGGCGCAAAGGATCATAGTCCGACTGCCACTCAACCCCAAAGCCGGAAATCGGATTCGCACGGAATGTGGATACAACCGGGGAGTAGTTGCGAGGTCTGTCAAGAAATGCAAACCCGGTCAGGTCGATGCTGCTCATCACCACATTCCGCTGGTTCATCTTGACGGCGCCGCCGAAATCGGGATCAAAAAAGCGCCGCTGCGCCAGCTGCCACGACAACACCTCCCGGACGCTTCCGTCGGCCGCCTTTGCGTACAGCCGGTTTGTCACCGAAAACTGGGCTTCGCTCGTGTTGGAGATGATGTCCATGCCGTCGAAGCGCACAATGTCCTCGAAGTTCCCAATGCCGTTCACATAGCGGAACGACGCTCGCGGCTCGATCACATGCTTCAGCTTGGTTCCCATCCAGCGAGGCGCGTCAAAGATCCTGCTCAAGGACGGCATAATCAGCTCCGTTGTAAATTCCCGGCTGCTGCGGGTGACGTTCTCTCCGCTGACGGAGCCATTGTCGACACTCGAACCGTAATATGTTTCGCGGATGGAAAAGGCCGGGATGAGGTGAAAACCCTTCCAATGAAGAGCGGTCATCACGCGAGGCTCGACATCGAGCCGTTCCACGAACTGCCTTGTCTGAAAGAGGGGCTGGTTTCGCCGAACCAGGCCTGCCGCCGAACCAAAGGAAAACCAGAGCGGAATCGGGGACTTCTCGATCTTTTGATCTCTGCTTGCAAACTCCAATTGCGGCAGCTTGCGGATCACAATGGTGTCGCCCGGAGCCTCGGTCTGAATATTCTCGTTCCTCTGGAAGACCAGATTCAAGCTGTAGGCCGACCACTGCCGGGTGATGAAACCGATGGAGTTGACCTCCGTGAAGATCGCCTCATTAAAGGATTCTGTGAACTCTCGCCGGAAACTGTAGGAGCTGAGGTAATTTACGACGCCTCGAGCCTCGAAGCCGTACGGCAGCTCGGTACGGCCGTTGAAGGACAGAAGGAAACCGGGCGCCTTGCGCCTCGTCCCATCGGCCTGTTGAAGTCCCTTGTCATTGACTCCGTAAACAAAGGCGTTGAAGTCAGACCTGGCGGTCGGCTTGCCCCGAAAATCGACAGTGTGGGCAAATCCGCGGGAGGTGAAGTACTGATTGCGATACTGAAGGTCGTAACTTCGATTAATCGCCCAGTAGTATCCGGTTCCGATCATGAAACCACGCCGGGAGCTGGTGCCTATGCTCGGTGTGAGGAAGCCGCTTTTGCGAGGCATCCGTTCGAGCGACTTGTAAAAGACCGGAGCGTACAGGATCGGCAGACTCCGGAGAACGAGCCGGCTGTTATAAGCGAGCGCGCGCTGGTTGGGGGATATGTCGAAGCGCGATCCCTTCAGGACCCACCACGGCTTGGGAAGCCTGCAGTTGGTGATGATTCCGTCGTAGAGGTAGTAACGCTCCTGAACTCGCTCCGCCCACGAACCCTGAAAGTAGAACGGCGCATCCGTCCTCATGACTCCCGGCCGGGCGTCGATCTTTGCGGGAGAAGATCCTGACACCTCATAGAACCTGCCCCGCGTCTCGTTGACGTAGTACTCCGCCCGCTCAGCCTTCATCTCGACGCCGCTTTCGTAGCTCTTGTAGCGGACATTGCCGCGGGCTTCGGCGTAGCCGGTCTCCGTGTTGTAGTCCATTTCCTCGGCTTCGAGGAGAAACTCGGTGGTTTCAATCGAGGCAAGCCCACGAAGATGCCGCCAGGGACCGTCAACCTCCTGTACGATCGCCTTCACGAGAATCTCATTTCCGGCAGGCCCGCCGGGCCGGATGGGCGGAGAAGGAACCGCCGGCTGAAGGATCACGGGCTTCGCAGAATCGGAAGGCGGGGCGAGGATTGTGGGAGGCGCCACTTGCGCGGCTGCCGGCGGGATCAAGGCAAGACCAAAAGCGAGACGATGGATGGCTGAGCCAGGCAGGCTGAAGCGCAGGCAGAAAAAGTTAAAGTAGCGCGCGAAAAAGCCGTGACAAATTCTAGTCGATATGTTACGTACTAGTAGAGGAGTACGTGTGCGTGCTACCTGTCTCAATCCCTGACACTAGCATGCACCCGGCAACTGTGGCAACCAACATAGAGCCTTGAACAAAGGTTTTTTGCGGGCAGCCGTCAGGAGAACCGCAGGCGCGAGAAGACATTGGTAGAAACGATAGAGTGCCGATACTGTCGAGCGAAGAATCCAGCGGAGGAGCATCGTTGCTACCGATGCGGACGCCGGTTGCATCCGTCCTCCGCGGTCCCGGCTCCAGAACCCTATCCGGTGGTTCGGGGAGCAGCAGCGCCTGAGCTTCGTCCCATTCCACTGATTCGGCCTACTGAAATCCCGGAACCCAGGCCGCGGTCGCCAAGGCCGGAAGCGGCACCGCCAGCACAGCCTTCGCTATTCGGATTGCGCGAAGTGCCTCGTGTCGTCACGATGCCCGCGCCAAAGCCGGAAAAGAGGGCTCCGCAGCCTCGGCCGCGCCCGCGAGAGGAAGGTCAGGTTCAGCAGAAGCTGGACTTCCCACCAGCCGGATTGCCCGGTCCGAGAAAGGAATCCAGGACCGGAGCCCAGCCGCTGATCGGCTGTAATGCTCCTGTCGCTCACCGAACGCTCCGGATGATTGCGGCGGCCATCGACGTCAGCCTGATTCTCTGCGCGATGGGCCTCTTCCTTGGCGCAATTTACCTCGGCGGCGGCGATGTGGCTGTCAACGATCGCTCGGTTTTGATCGCGTACGTCCTTGCCGGCGTCCTGTTCGGAACGTTCTACAAGCTTCTGTTTACGCTCTCCAACGCCGATACGCCTGGCATTCAGTGGACCGGCATGCGCCTGGTCGACTTCGACGGGCTTCCGCCCAGAATGCCGCAGCGTCTGCAGCGGCTGGCAGGCGGATTCGTGAGCACAGTTGCGGCAGGGCTCGGCTTGCTGTGGGCTTTGGTCGACGAAGAGACGCTCACCTGGCACGACCACATCTCAAAGACGTTCCTCACCACGGCTCCTCCCGGTTCCGATCAGACAAACTCGTAGAATATGCTGAAGAGGACCACATCCTCGACGGCAAATTCATGAGCATCCACTTCGACGACACAAACCTCCTCGCCCGGATGGTGGGCGAAGCACATGGTCTGACTCCTGACGAGATTAATCAGTCCAAGCCGGTTGCACTGGAAGCTCTCGAGAGCTTCCGCAAAGCCTGCGACGAGGGCCTCTACGGATTCCCTCACCTGCCTTTTCAAACCAAAGGCATCCAGGAAATCGTGAGATACGCCTCGGATGTCCGGGGCAGCTTCGATTCCGTCTGCCTTGTCGGCATCGGCGGCAGCGCTCTCGGCGCCTGGGCGATCGACTGCGCCATCCGCGGCCCCCATCCAGTGCAGGCTCCCTTTTCAACCCAGAGCCCCCGCCTCGTCATTCTGGACAATGTGGATCCGTCCTACGTCAGCCTGGCGCTCGATTCGATGAACCCGAAGAAGACGATGGTCGTGGTCACCGCGAAATCGGGCTCGACGGCGGAGACCATCGCAACATTCCTCATCGTCCGCGAATGGCTTACCAAGGCAATGGCGCGCAAGACGCCGCAACGCATTATCGCGGTCACATCGGAAGCGCGAGGAGACTTGAAGGCGCTGGCGTCCGCGGAAGGATATCGAACATTCCACATCCCTGAGAATGTCGGAGGCCGTTTCAGTGTCCTCTCTCCGGTCGGCCTGGTGCCCGCTGCACTGGCCGGCATCGACATACGGAAGCTGTGCCGCGGAGCAGCCAACGTCACTCACTTCTGCTGGCAGCCGGATCTGGAACAGAATGTCGCTCTTCGCTCAGCCTTGATGCACTGGCTCATCTGGACGAGGCGGAATAAGTCGATTCAGGTGGCGTTTCCGTACTCCAACAGGCTTTGGGGAACCGCCTTCTGGTTCCGCCAGCTGTGGGCCGAATCGCTCGGGAAGGCGAGAAACCGGCAAGGAGAAACGGTTCAGGTAGGCCAGACACCAGTGGCGGCGCTCGGGACCACGGACCAGCATTCCCAGGTTCAGCTCTACATGGAAGGCCCCAACGATAAGGTCTTCACCTTCTGGGAGGTGAAGAAATTCAAGAATCCGGGCCGCATTCCGAAGGGCAGGACCGGCTATGAGTCGTTCGACTACCTGGGAGGTCAAACTCTCGCGAAGCTCCTCGATGCAGAGCGCAGATCGACCGCTGCCGCGCTGACGTCCGCACAACGCCCGAACTGCACCTTCTCGCTGGATCAGGTCGATGAGGAGAATCTCGGGGCGTTTCTACAGGTGCTGGAGTTCGAAACCGCTTTCATGGGCGAGCTGCTGAACATCAACGCATTCGACCAGGAGGGCGTGGAGCTGGGCAAGAAGTTCACCTTCGGACTGATGGGCCGGAAAGGCTACGAGGAGTACGAGCAGAGCTTTGCCGACTATGAGCAGAAGCGCCTCGGGTGAGGCGCCTCTCCGCCCGTCTAAACGGATGCGTCGTGAAAGCTGATGCCCGCGAAGCTCACGACGCTCAGCTCATCGATGTTCCACTGCTCGTAGCGCCGTAGCATGCCGCGAGCCTGCGGCACGGCCCGAAGGAATGTGTAAACCGGCGAGGATCCGCACCACTTCAGGTCGTCGTGGTTCTCCTGGACCAGCTCCCAGAAGCCGGCGGCATCCCCGGCGTTGATCCGCTCCAGACGCTGCTGATCGCGCCGGGCGACTTCCTCCATCTCGCCGCACTGCGCACGCGCTGCAAAGCGGTCGCCGTAGCGCCTGCCCATGTGCGCCATGTCGATACCCAGCACCCAGAGCAGCCTCTTCCCTTCCCTCGCGGCAATCTCACCGAGAACGCCGAGAAAGCGTTTGACGCCCTCGTCGTCCTCCGGCCGGCCGCCTTCGTAAAGACTCTTTGCATACGCCCCGCAAAGGACCGGCAGAATGCGGATATCAGGTCCGTACAGGTGCTGGAGGAAGAGCACCTGAAATTCGATCGAATGCTCGACGGAATGGCAGTAGTCTTCCATCGTGACCGAGTCCCCCGCCTTGGATGCCAGCTCGTCGACAAGCCCGGCGTCAGTGACCGCCTTTCCGTAAGGAGTAACGAAGCACTTCCGCGTCAAGCCGAATCGCTCTGGCGGTCCGTAGTGAGACGTTCCGAGAATCACAAACGTACGGTCCCGATAGGACGGTTCGAGCGCCTGGTAGGCCGCTCGATACGACTGCCATCCGCCATCGGGGCTGACGTGAGGCGCGGCGATTCCGATCAGTGAATCGGAAGGACGAGC
>JADGHK010000671.1 GCA_019686145.1 Bryobacteraceae bacterium
GTTGCAACGAGCACCGAGCTCTACGATTTTCTGCGGCTGCTCTTCGCCCGCATTGGCCGCACCTATTGCCCGCAATGCGGGAATCTTGTCGAGCGAGACACGGTAGACCCGATCGCTCTGCGGATGCTCGCGCAGCCCCAAGGATCGCGCTGGTACGTTCTCTTTCCAGTGCGCAGCAGCTCCGGCAAAGAGCTGCAGCCGGATGCCCTGCGGGATCAACTCTTCGAACTCCGAAAGAAGGGCTTCAACCGCCTCTTCCAGAACGGACGGATGTTCGAGTTCTCGACGCCGGAATCTCTGCTCGATATCGATTTTGCGCAGCCATTGTTCGTGCTCGTCGACCGGCTCTCCATACAGCCCGGGCTGCGCCAGCGCATCGTCGATTCCATCGAGATCTGCTACCGGGAGGCGGGCGAGGTCATATTCGAGCAGGCGGGAGTGGCCGAGCCTCAACGCCTCCGCTTCAGCGAGAAGTTTGCCTGCAAGCAGTGCGGTCTTGAGTTCTTAGAGCCCGAGCCGCGGCTCTTCAGCTTCAACAACCCTTACGGCGCCTGCCCGCGGTGCCAGGGGTTTGGCAACACCATCGATTACGACATGGACCTTGTCATTCCGGACAAGGGTTTATCGATCAAAGACGGCGCGGTGAATCCCTGGACAAAACCGCAGTACGAGTGGTTCCAGGAGGAGTTTCGCCGGAAAGCGCGCGGGAAAGTGCGTTTCGACGTGCCCTACTGCGATTTGTCTGCGGCCGAACGCGACATTGTGGCTCAGGCCGTTCGCGAGTTCTTTCGTGAGGTTGAGACCAAGAAGTACAAGGTGCATGTGCGGGTCTTCCTGAGCAGGTATCGCGGCTACACGGAGTGCCCGGACTGCGGAGGATCCCGTTTGCGGAAGGAAGCGCTTTACGTCCGGGTTGGCGGCAGGACTCTTGCGGACGTGGTCCGCATGAACATCGCCCAGGCACGCGAGTTTTTCGATTCGCTGAAGCTCTCAGACGAAGAGAATGCCATCGCTGGCAAGATCCTCGTCGAGATCCGCCAGCGCCTTCAGTTTCTGAACGACGTTGGACTGGAGTATTTGACCCTCGACCGGCTCTCCGCCACTTTATCCGGAGGGGAGGCGCAGCGCATCCAGCTCGCGACGTGCCTCGGCTCGCGTCTTGTCGGAGCGTGCTACATTCTCGACGAGCCATCCATCGGACTGCACTCTCGCGACACCGCACGGCTGGTGCGGATTCTCGAGGAGCTCCGCGATCTGGGTAACACGATCCTTGTGGTTGAGCACGACGCCGATGTCATGTGCGCCGCCGATCATATCCTCGATCTGGGCCCCGGCGCGGGCGAGAACGGAGGCCGCGTCATCTTCCAGGGATCGTATGAAGAACTGCTGGATCCATCGAAAGCGCAGGGATCTTTGACATCGCGCTACCTGCGCGGAGAATTAAGCGCCTCCGGGCCGCCATTAGCCAGAAAGCCGGTCAACCCCAGACGCGTCGTTCGATTCCTGGGCGCCAGGGCGAACAACCTCAAGGGCATCGACGTATCGATCCCGCTCAACATGATGGTGGTCGTCACGGGCGTTTCGGGGTCCGGCAAGTCGACGCTGGTCCATGAGGTGATTTACAAGACGCTCGAAGCGCGCAACCGGCAGGTTTCTCCGGACGGCGAAGGCGGCGGCTTTGGGGAAACCCGGAAGCAGGTATGCACCCGTGTGGAGCGGGCGGAACTGATCCGCGATGTCGTTCTTGTGGATCAATCCCCCATCGGGCGGACGCCGCGATCGAACCCGGTCACCTACATCAAGGCGTTTGACCTCATCCGCGAGATCTTCGCATCGACGACGGAAGCCGACCGCCGCGGCTACACGGCGGGCCACTTCTCCTTCAACATCCCGGGCGGACGCTGCGATACCTGCCAGGGCGATGGCACGGTAACAGTCGAGATGCAATTCCTCGCGGACGTTGAGCTGATCTGTGAGGAGTGTAAAGGCACCCGCTACAAGAGCGGCGTCCTCGAAGTGCGGTACCGCGGGTTGAACATCCACGAGGTGCTTCAGTTAACTGTGAGGGAGGCAATCAGCTTCTTCGCGGACTCCCCCAAGCTGGTGTCGCGTCTGAAGGTGCTCCAGGATGTCGGCCTCGGATACCTGAGACTCGGCCAGTCCGCCACGACTCTGTCGGGTGGCGAGGCGCAGCGCGTGAAGCTCGCGGCTCACCTGATGCAGCCGACCTCGGAAGGAACGCTGTACATTTTCGACGAACCGACGACGGGTCTCCATTTTGACGATATCGCCAAGCTGCTCGATGCCTTCCGGCGGTTGATTCACAACGGAGGGAGCCTGCTGATTATCGAGCACAACCTCGACGTCATCCGCGCCGCGGACTGGATCATTGATTTAGGGCCGGAAGGCGGCGAAGG
>JADGHK010000672.1 GCA_019686145.1 Bryobacteraceae bacterium
CACAAAGTCGCGGCGGCCGCCCGAGTAAGTGAACCGCGCATTGACGGCAAACCAGTCATTCGCTTCGCGGAAGAGAGCCAGCCGCCAGGAGGGCGTGTTTCCGTGATAGGGTTCGGCGCGCTGGAAGGAGTTGACAGTTAAGGGGAAGCTCGGATCCCCAACGGTTCCGGGAGTTGCTGAATACGGCGTGTCCTCGCGGAAATTCTCCCAGGCCCGAATCCAGTGAAAGCGGTAGGAGCCAAACCGCAATTCACTGCCGAACCGATACTCATTGAAGAGCCGCCGCGTGTCCGCGAACAACGGCAGACCTTCGGGATCAGAGATTGTCGACAGCGCGGGCCCTCTCTGATTGTTGCGCGAGTAACCGAGAAAGAAGCGGATCCTTGAGGCGGGAAACAGAACGAGATCGTGATCCTGCAAATGGCGCGTCGTATCGAGGAAGTGTTGCCCGTTCGCAATCGGCAGCGCCGGATTGAAGTAGTCGTTCGACCGCCATATCAGATCGTACTGGTACAAGCGATTCTTGCCAATGCGGAGGGACGCGAACTGATAAGGATCGTTGCCGAGTCCTTGCGTATTCAACAGAAGTTCGTCAAAGAACCGCCCGTGCCCTTCGAGCGAGTTGACCGAAAGGCGTGTGCCTAGAAGTCTTACCCCGTTCCCGAAATTCACATCGCTACGGTACTTGTCGAGGCTCCCGTCGGCGGAGCGGAATCGATAGCCGAGCTCGAAAGAGTTTACGATGTTGTAGCCTTCGGTTCGCTCGCCGCGGATCGGCCCGACCTGGGATGGAGTCGGAGCAACCACCTGCTGGGCAGCGGCAATGACGGGAAGGACGAGCATCAGAGTGAATCGCTTCATCGAATCACCATCCCCTAGCGGAAGAACAGAGAGCTCGAATTGGACCCATGGATCCGCACATGGCACTGCGTACAGTTCTGATAGCGCGGATCCGCCATGTTATGGGCGGCTGACTGCGTTTTAATGCCGTCACCCTGACGTCCGAAGTTCCCTGCTCCGTTGTGGCACTCCAGGCAAAGCGTGAAAACGGCGGGACGACGCAGGAGCCTCGCGTTGGTCCCTCCATGCGGCACATGGCAGCTCGAGCAGCCATCAACCCGGACCGCCGGATGCTCAAAGGCAAAGGGACCGCGCTTGTCCTGGTGGCACTTGATGCACGCTTCTTCATTGCCGGCTGCATGACTGATCAGCGCGGGACGCGCGCCCATCCGCCAGGTGGGCGCAAAAGATCCATGGGGGTTGTGGCAGTCCGTACAACTCATGAAGCCTTCATTCACCCGGTGCTTGAACGGCATGTTGAACTGCGCGCGCACCGGGGCATGGCAGCTATAGCAGAGGTCCGCCTGCGTTTTGGCCAGCAGATTTTTCGCGACCGGCGAACGGTGGATGGAATGACAGTTCGTGCAAACGACATCAGCCTGCGTATGCTCGGAGCGGCGCAGATTCGCCCGGCTGATGGTCTCGGCATGGCATTGCAGGCAGTTATCTACAGTCTTCGCCGGTTCCAGCAGGGAGAATGCGATGATGCTTGTTTTACCGCCGCGTTCGTCCACGTGCGTCTTCCCAGGACCGTGGCAGCCCTCGCACCCCGTCCTCTCAGGCGCCTCCGTTCCCGAAGCGATGCTGCGGTAATGCGGATTCTTGAAGAAGTTGAGCCACACGTCGGGGTGGCAAGTCTTACAGACCGCGCTCCCGACATAACCATTCGTATCCTGAGCCCCCAGACACACCGACCCTCCCGCCAGGAGAATCAGTGCAACCCCCTTACAGAACAGATTGGCTTTCACTGACTAAAACTATAAAGCAAGAGGATGGATACCAAAGTAAAATGCGCAGGGAAAAAATACTCTTCGGGCAATATTGTTACATGGCGGTTTCCCCGCAACCCCATGAGCGTGGACAAGCTTACTCGGATCCGGTTCCCGTCCGCAGCCTGTCTGAAGTAAAGGCACACGACCTCCGCTCAGACACACTGGAAGCGAAGCCGCGTGAGGTTTGCAGCGCCTGACTGGCCTGCGGCGATTCGTTCAGACGGCGCTGCCGCCAGTTCCGGCGGAAGGCCAAGTGGACGCCGACACGAGGGAGGCGTATTCCAAGAACGGCGGTAGGCGTCATTCCTTTGTCTTCCCGGAGCCCCGCTCGGCACGATTCGGACGCTCGGCCGGGGCGGAACCCTTGGGTTGTAGCGCGCGAGGCGCCAAAAATCCAGAGGATAGCGCAAATTCGGTGAGCGGCCGGCCCGAGGGCATACGCCAACGGCCCAGGTTCCACACACGAACTTCGTCTCTTTGAGAAGACCTTTCCTCCTGCGCGCGTTCAGCCGCAACATCCAGTAGACCCTCTGTGCTCTCCTTCATCCAGCTACTCCTCCTCATATTCTTTCCGCAAAATCAGCG
>JADGHK010000673.1 GCA_019686145.1 Bryobacteraceae bacterium
GCAGAAGCGGGGCGTTTATGAAAAACGTGCGGCCAGCGTCCTGCGCTCGCTGGGAAAGTTCGACCAGGCGCTTGCGAAGCTGGACCGTGCGATTCAGCATCAGCCGGACGACGCCGAAGCTCTCCGGTCCAGAGCGATCCTGCTGCTGGATCTGAACGACCCGGCAGGGTGGCGAACCGCGGAGAGCGATCTTCGCACCCTGGTTCAGAAAAATCCCGAAGACGCCCAGCTCCATTTTGAACTTGGCGGCGCGCTGTTGCGGCAGCGGAAAACAGCGGAAGCCGTTGCCGGGTTTAAGCAAGCCATCCATCGCCAGAGAGACTTCGTCAATCCGCGTTTCCCTCTGGCAGAAATCGCTCTGGCCGCAAACCGGAGTAGTGAGGCTCTCGCCTACGGCGAGGAGATTCTTACGTTGGATCCGGGGAGCCGGCGAGCCCGTCTCATTCACACTGCCGCTCTCCTTCAAATGAGGGAGTTTGCCAAGGCGCGGGCGGAGCTGGCGGACTACCGGAAACGTTATCCAGGTGATCCGGAAGCCGAGCTTCAAATGGCGCATGTTCTTCTTGCAGAAGGAAAAGCCGCCGAGGCGGAAGCAGCCTTCCGCCGGCTGTATCGCCCGAAGTCACCTGACGTCCGGCCGATGCTGGGGCTGGCGGAGTCATTGGTACGGCAGCAGCGTCCGGAAGCGGCTCAAGCTCTTCTCAAAGCCGGCCTGTCATCCTACAGCAGCCCGGCCCAGACTCATGGCATCCGAGCAGCTTTAGCCGAAATCGCCCTAAGAAGCCGCCAGTTCGATGAAGCAATCGCCGAGTATAGGGCGATCCTAAATGATGTGCCGGAAGCGGCCGATCTCCATGTACGGTTAGGCGAGGCGTACCAGGCAAAAGGAGATTTTGTCAACGCACGAATCAGCTTCACCAAGGCAGCAGAGGTCGACGCAAGGAATGTGATAGCCCTTGCAGCTCTCGCAAGTCTGGATGAACAAGCAGGTCAATGGAAGGAGGCGGAGAAGAAGTACCGGCAGGCTTTGAAGCTGGCGCCGGGCAACCCGGCAATCGAGAACAACTTGGCATATCTGATCGCCCGGCAGGGCGGGGACCTCGAGGAAGCTCTTCGTTTGGCAAACGATGCGTCTCGTAAGGAACCGGGCAATCCCGAGTTCGCCGACACGCTCGGCTGGGTTTACGTGAAACGGCAGATGAATGACAGCGCGATTCAAATTTTCGAAAGCCTTGTGCGTAAGCATCCAAAGAACTCCCGCTATCACTACCACCTTGCGGTCGCACTAAGGCAGAAGGGAAACAAGGAAGGAGCGAGGCAGCATCTGGAGATGGCATTGGCGAACACTCCTTCTCCGGAAGACGAGCAGGCGATTCGCCAGATGCTGGCCGGACTCAGTTGATGCTGCGTCTTCGCATTCGACTGTCAGCCCGCCCGGCACAGGGCCTGTTTTCTTCGCGCCCCTTGTGCTTCTTCCTGTCGCTGGCAATCCACGGTCTCCTCGTCACGATGATCGTTCTTCGGCCCCCTACAGCGACCGGCCCGAAGGAGGAACTGCAGGGATACCGCGTAAAGCCTCTGCCTAGGGAGATTGCAGTCCTCTTTTATCAGCCGCCCGGGCGGAAATTGCCATCGATCGAGCCAGACAAGCGGTTCGGGGAATCGTCTCGTCCGGCCGGCCGTGTCCTTTCTCAAAAAGAAGTCATGGTCGTGAACCTGCCTTCCCTCCCGGATCCGCCGAAACTTCCGTCATTCCCTTCACGCGGGATCACCTTGCCGGAAAGTGTGCAGCAGGCGGTTGCGGCGCCTCCCCCTCCTCCGCGTCCGGCTCCCAGGCAGTTCGTTCCACCGCCGAGCCAGCCTGTCTCGACCGCGTCGTCGCCCATCCCGGCTCCGGAGCCGCCGCCCGATATTCGAATCCAGACGCCTCGGCTTCCTGTTGCAGGATCAGCCCTCGATTCCCGGCTGGGGACCAAGCCTCAGCCGCTCGTCTTCGTACCACCGGAGCAACGACCGGCAAGGGGAGGTCGAGAGACCCAGCTCATCGATGCGCTTCCAACGGTGGCAGTGACGGGATCCGGGGCGCCAGTCCCCGGCGCTATGGCAGGATCTGGCGCGAGGTTCAGCGTACCCGAACCTCCCCCGGCTCCGTCAGTTCCGGGCGGCTCCGGCTCTGGTCCGGGTGCGCCTTCGAGAGCGCCGCAGGTGGGAGCACCATCGAGCGGACTGCTCACCGGACGTGCTGACGCAATCGTGCCCGGCGTAGTTGTGCGCCCGTCCGCGCCGCCCGCCGCCCCGCCCCCTGTGGCGCCGTCAGCCGAACGGACTTTGGTACTGGAACTTCAACTTCCGCCTGCGGCCGCGACCATATCAGCTCCGCTGAGACCTTCTTCAAGGATCGTGCCGCCGGTGA
>JADGHK010000674.1 GCA_019686145.1 Bryobacteraceae bacterium
CAACGCGCGTGTTGCCGTGCATCGCATCGCAGGAATCGCAACCGTACTGGAGGGCGATACGCTGCTGCTCCTCTTCGACCACGAAGAGAATTTCTTCCTGGTGGCGCTCAACAAGAGGAACTAGGACACCGATGGCCGGAACCCTAGCGCCGTATAGAGGCAAAGACGAAATCCGTCAAAAGCGAGAACGCGAGCTTCGGTACCAGGCCATGGTCGGCTGTCGATCGTATTGGTTGGCTCCCCAGATCGCGAAGGAAGAGGAAATTGAATAAACTAGAGAGTTCTGTCAGGAAACAAACCTTGAGCGTACCGACCATTTTTGCCACGTGTACCCCGCGTCCGGATGTGCTCAGCGGCGCCACCCGCGATGAGCAGTTCATGGCCGACCTGTCGCAGGTCGTGAACGGTACCGCACTGCCGGACTACCTCGATCCCGTCCTCTTTTTCCGGAACACGTTCCCGACCCGCGGCTTGCGCGAGTTGATGAAGGCAGTATGTCTCCGTGTCTCCGGCAAGGGTGGCGAGGTATCGCCGATCATCCGACTTGGCACTCAGTACGGAGGCGGCAAGACCCACGGCTTAATCGCGATCACCCATGCCGTGCGCGGGATGGCCGGCGTGCCGAACGTTGCTGAGTTCGTGGACCCGTCACTCCTGCCCGCAACTCCTGTGCGCATCGCAGCGCTGGATGGCGAGAACACTGACCCCGCCAATGGCCGGCAACTGGAGCCTGGCTTGCGCGCATTCAGCCTCTGGGGTGAAATGGCCTACCAATTGGGTGGGAGGGCCGGTTATGAGTTGGTGCGGAACTCCGACGAGAAGCACATTGCCCCTGGCACTGAAGTTCTGCGGGAACTGTTCTGCAATCAGCCTACACTGCTGATGCTCGACGAGATATCGGTCTATCTCCGGAAGGTGGAGCGCGCGTTCCCGGATGCCAGCCGCCAGTTCACGGCCTTCGTTCACGCCCTTTTCAAAGCCGTCGCGTCGACGCCGCGCGTAGCTTTGGTCTACACGCTCGCCATTGGTAAGGACGACAAGGCCCAGGACGCATACAAAGAGGAGAATGAGCGCGCCGCCGCCGCTTTGGCGGAGGCCGAGAGCGTAGCCGTCCGCTCGTCCACAGCGTTGAACCCTACTGCGGAGGATGAAACGGCGGACGTCCTGCGCGTCCGCCTGTTTGAAACCGTGGACCGGACAAAAGCAAGCGAAGTCATCGAGGCGTACGGGCGTCTTTGGGCCAGCAACAAAGAGGCGCTGCCCGCGGAGGCGGCCACACCCGAGCTCAAGGAGCAGTTCGCCCGCACGTACCCGCTGCATCCCAAACTGCTCGTAATGCTCACAGAGAAGACGGCTTCGCTCTCCACGTTCCAGCGCACGCGCGGCATGCTGCGCCTTTTGGCCCGCACGGTCCATCTGCTGTGGCGCAACCAGCCGCTGGACGCCTACTCCATCCACATCCACCACATGGACCCGGGCTTTGAACCGATCCGCACGGAAATCCACGAGAAGATTGGCATGCGCCAGTATGCGGCGGCGATCAAGGCCGATGTGGCGGCGGTGCCCGGCGACGAGCCCGCCCTGGCCCAACGCCTCGACGCCCAGAAATTCCCAGGACTGCCGCCCGCCACCTCTTACGTCGCCCGCACCATCTTCTGGCAAACGCTCGCCTTTGGCGATACCGCCCGCGGCGTTTCGCCCGAACAGCTCCGTCTGGCCGTCTGCTCGCCGGCGCTCGAGCCGGCCTTCATTGAACAGGCGCGAACCGCTTTTCAGACCGAAGCCCTCTTCCTCGACGACCGCCCCGGCGCGCCGCTGCGCTTCATGGCCGAGGCCAACCTCAATCAGGTCATCGCCCGTTACATGCGCGACGTCGATGCCGGCGAAGTCCGCGCCTACCTGCGCGACCGCATCGACAAGCTCTTCAACCTGCCCCGCGGCGAGTTCAACGCCGTCTTGTTTCCCGCCGGACCGTGGGAAGTCCCTGACGACCTGGCCGACCCCCGCCCGCTGCTCGCCATCCTGAACTACGAGTCCACAGCGATCCCCGCAGACCTCCGCCAGCCGCCCGCCGAACTTGAAGACATCTTCCAGTTCAAAGGCGCCGAGCGCAACCACCGCGAACTCAAGAACAACCTGGTCTTCGTGGCGGCAGCCGAAAACGGCATCGCCAACATGCAAACCCTCGCCCGCCGCAAGCTGGCGCTCGGCGAACTACGGAAACCTTCGAACCAGCAGGAACTGGCCGATTACCAGATCCAGAAGGTGAACGCCGAGTACCACGAGCTCGACCTGAAGATCGCCCAGGCTATCCTCCAGTGCTACCGGCACATCTTCTATCCCTCGGCCTCGCCGATGGCCGGAACCACGCTGCCGCTCGGCCACACGATCCTCGAATTGACGAACCCCGAC
>JADGHK010000675.1 GCA_019686145.1 Bryobacteraceae bacterium
CTGAAGGCCGCGGAGCTTGGAGCGAACACCTTTCAGATCTTCTCCGCCAGCCCCCGGATGTGGCGGGCGAGAGTACCCGGCGAATTAGAGATCCGGATGTTGAAAATGGCGCGTGAGCAGCTGGATCTCACGCCGCTCGCCGTTCACGACAGCTACCTGATCAACCTGGCGGCTTGCGATCCTGAAATACGCCGAAAGTCCATTGACGCGTTTCGCGGAGAGATCCAGCGGGCCATCGCGATCGGCGCGGAGTATCTGGTGGCCCATCCGGGAAGCTGTAAGGGACAGACCCCCGAAGCGGCCATTGAGGTTTTGCTCGATTCGCTGGAGGAAGCGGCGAGGGGCATCCGGTCGACGACTTTCACCCTGCTCTGGGAGAATACAGCAGGCGCAGGAGGCTCTCTGGGCGGGCAGTTTGAAGAGCTCGCTGAAATTGGAAAGCGGTCGGCTGAGCGCGTTGACTTCGCGGTAGGGTACTGCCTCGACACATGCCACTGCCTGGTCTCCGGCTACGATATTGCGAGCCAGGAGGGGCTTCGCGGCATGATCAACCAAGCGGCGGACCTGCTCGGTCTGGATAACGTGAAAGTCATCCACGCCAACGATTCGAAAGGAAAGCTGGGCTCGCGTCTTGACCGCCACCAGCACATCGGCGAAGGGTTTATCGGCGAGGAAGGCTTTCGCCGGATTCTTACGCACCCGAAGCTGCGTACGAAACCATTTATTCTGGAGACGCCCGTGGATAAACCGGGCGACGATCTCCGCAATGTGGAAGCACTGAAGAGGCTATGCCGGAAAAGTCCTACGATCATAAAGCAATAGAAGAGAAGTGGAGCGAACGCTGGGCGCAGGATCGGTCCTTATATAAGGCTGCTGACGACGGATCACGGCCGCGCTATTACGTGTTGGAAATGCTTCCGTATCCAAGCGGAAGGCTCCACATGGGACACGTCCGCAATTACTCCATTGGCGACGCGCTCGCGCGGTATCAATGGATGCGCGGCTACGATGTTCTGCACCCGATGGGCTGGGACGCGTTCGGACTTCCGGCTGAGAATGCGGCCATCAAGCGTGGCCAGCATCCGCGAGACTGGACGCTCGAGAATATCGCGCACATGAAGAAGCAGCTCCAGCGTCTGGGCTTCGCCTACGACTGGGATCGCGAGGTTTCCACCTGCGAGCCCGAGTACTACCGCTGGAACCAGTGGTTCTTCCTGAAGATGCTCGAGCGCGGGCTGGCTTTCCGTAAGAAGTCGCTCGTGAACTGGTGCCCCGAGTGCGCGACGGTGCTCGCTAATGAGCAGGTGGTCGACGGCTGCTGCTGGCGTCACGAGACTACGCCCGTCGAGCAGCGGGAGCTGGAACAGTGGTTCCTGCGAACGACGGCTTACGCTCAGCAATTCCTCGACGACATGAAGCAGCTCGAGGACGGCTGGCCTGAGCGTGTGCTCACAATGCAGCGTAACTGGATCGGACGGAGCGAAGGCACGGAGGTCGATTTCGCTCTGAAGGACAGCGACGCCAGGATTCGGATTTTCACAACCCGTGTCGACACGATCTATGGCGCCACGTGCGTGATCCTTGCTCCTGAGCATCCGATGGCCAGGGATCTGTGCCAGGGAGAACTGGCGACCCGGCTGAAGGAGATGATTGACGAGCAGGGCCGCAAGGATCCGGAGAGCCTCGAGAAGGAAGGTTTCTTCACGGGGCACTATGCCGTCAATCCCTTCAGCGGAGACACGGTCCCCGTCTGGGTGGGGAACTTTGTCCTCATGGGCTATGGGACGGGAGCGATCATGGCAGTTCCCGCGCACGATGAGCGCGACTTCGAATTCTGCCGCAAGTACAACCTTCCGGTCCGCCCCGTAATTCGGTCGCAAGACGGGCAGCTCGCGGATGGAAACACGATGACGGAAGCCTTCACGGCGGACGGCATCCTGGAGAATTCGGGCGAGTTTTCAGGTTTGCCGAGTTCGGAGGCGCGGCAAAGAATGTCCGCGAAGGCCGAGCGCGAAGGCTTCGGCAAGCCCTCGATCACGTACCGCTTGAAGGACTGGGGAATTTCGCGCCAGCGCTACTGGGGCACGCCGATCCCGGTGATTCATTGCCCGTCGTGCGGCGTTGTCCCGGTGCCGGAGTCCGATCTTCCGGTGATCCTGCCGAGGAACGTGGAGATTACCGGACGGGGCCGTTCACCGCTCGAGAACGTTCCCGAGTTTGTGAACACAACTTGTCCCAAGTGCGGCGGTTCTGCGCGGCGTGAAACGGACACGATGGACACCTTTGTGGACTCCTCGTGGTACTTCTTCCGGTACGTGGACCCGAAGAACGACCAGGCTCCCTTTGATCCGGAGCGGGTGCGTCCCTGGTTTCCGGTGGATCAGTACATCGGTGGCGTAACTCATGCCATC
>JADGHK010000676.1 GCA_019686145.1 Bryobacteraceae bacterium
CCGCGCAGCATACAGCTCGGTCTGCGTCTGGTCTACTAGCCGCGGGGATTCATCGAACGAAGAGCGGCTGCCGACGGGGAGCAGCCGCTATTTTAGTACCGGATGCGAAAGCCGTCACACGCCTCCGGCGCGGCCTCCACCTCGTCCACCCCTCGGACGTCCGCGAATAGGGGCCCCTTGCGGAGGTAGCCGGCGAGGGCGGACAGTTGATCGATGGTCCCGGCGGCATAGACCTCTACTCTGCCGTCGTCCAGGTTGCGCGTGTACCCTTTCAAGCCCAGCGCGGAGGCGGTCCGCTGAACGAAGTTCCGGTATCCCACTCCCTGTACCCTGCCCCAGACGAAGTACCGCCGGGAGACCGTAGCCTTTGATTCAGACATAGTTCGTAAAGAGCCGACGGTAGGATAGCACGGGGCTGCCATTCCTTGCGGATTGTTACAATCCGGATGTATGCCCTTTCCCATTCACCGCCCCCGGCGCTTGCGCTCTTCGGAACCGATCCGCCGTCTGGTGCGCGAGACTCAGTTGACGCCATCCAGCTTCGTCCTCCCGCTGTTCGTGTGCCCGGGCTCGGGCGTGCGGCGCGAGATCAAGTCGATGCCGGGGCAATACCAGATGTCGATTGACCAGATCGTCGCCGAGTGCGCCGAGGTGCGCCAACTGGGGATCGGCGGAGTGATCCTCTTCGGCATTCCCAGCAGGAAGGATGAGGAGGCGTCCGAAAACTACGATCCGAACGGAATTGTGCAGCGGGCGATCCGGGCGATCAAGGCGGAGGCGCCGGATCTGGTCGTGATCACGGATGTGTGCAACTGCGAGTACACAAGCCACGGCCACTGCGGCAAGATTGTGAACGGGGATGTGGACAACGACGCGACACTCGAGTGGCTGGCCCAGGCGGCGCTGACGCACGCTCAGGCCGGCGCCGATATTGTCGCCCCTTCCGACATGATGGACGGCCGCGTCGCGGCGATCCGCCGGCGGTTGGATGAAAACGGATTTTCGAAAGTCCCGATTCTCTCCTACGCCGCCAAGTACGCGAGCGTGTTCTATGGACCGTTCCGCGAGGCTGCCGAGTCGGCGCCCCAGTTTGGGGATCGCCGAACCTACCAGATGGATCCTGCAAACGTGCTCGAGGCGATGCGCGAAATTGAACTCGACATCGAGGAAGGGGCAGACATGATTATGATCAAGCCTGCGATGCCCTACCTGGATGTGATTCGGGCCGCGCGGGAGCGTTTCGACACGCCAATCGCAGCCTATCAGGTGAGCGGTGAGTTCAGCATGATTCACGCCGCGGCGCGGAACGGATGGCTCGACCTCGAACGGGCCATGATGGAGTCGCTCACGTCAATCCGCCGGGCCGGCGCTTCGATTATCCTGACGTATTTTGCTAAACCTGCCGCACGGCTTCTCGGAGCGTGAATATCGGTTAATGTAGCGTTATCCTGGATAGTGTGGATTGGATTCCCCGCTTACCGGAGCTGGTTCGCCGGTGGGGCGGCGCTTGGGCTACTTTACTCACCTTTGTCAGCATCGCTGCTCTCTTTGTAATGACGGGCTTTTTGACGCGCGCCTACCGCGTTCAGCGGGCTGCCCTCGCGCGTCAGGAGTTTCAGGAAGCCGAAAGGCTCTCGGCGGAGAGGCGCTATAGCCAGTCCCTTGAGCATTACAGGGCAGCCTTGTCCCTGTCGCGGGACAACACAGCCTACGTCCTCGCTCTCGCACGCACGCTTGTGCAGCTCGGCCAAACAAAGGAGGCGGCCACATATCTCTCTGAGACGCTTCGAGCCGATCCCACGAACGGGCAGGCAAACCTGATGATGGCTCGGATCAGCGCCGAGCAGAACGACATTGAATCCTCCATGACCTATTATCACCGGGCGATCTTCGGCTACTGGCCGGACGATCCGGTGAACAAGCGCCACCAGGTCAGGCTGGAACTGGCCGACTTCCTCGCTGAGAACGGCGCCATCAAACAGGCGCTGTCGGAGCTGATTGCGTTGGAAAGCGAGGTTCCGGAAACCCCATACATGAAGCGGCAGATGGCCGACCGGTTTCTGCGATACGGCATGCCTGAGCGAGCGATCCCGCTCTACCGGGAACTGACCAGGACCAAGGATGTGACGGCCGATACCTATGCAGGTCTCGGAGAAGCTTATTTTGATCGGGCGCAATACCACGAGGCTCTCAACGCCTACAGCCGGGCGCGGACCGTCGACCCCCAAAATTTGGAGTATCAGGAGCGGAGCAACCTCATTGCCGAGATTCTCTCCCTCGATCCCACAATTCGACGGTTGAGCACGAGGGAGCAATACCGCCGCAGCACGGTCCTCCTGGAGCGTGCAACCGACCTGTTGCGCGAATGCGTCGAATCGATGCCGCAACCTCCTTCCTCTGCTGCCCAGGCT
>JADGHK010000677.1 GCA_019686145.1 Bryobacteraceae bacterium
TGATCGTGCCGCTCATCCAGATCATCATGTTCGGAATGGGCGTCGGCTTGAGCGTAGAGGACTTTGCACGGGCGCTGAAGATGCCGAAGGCCGTGGGCGCGGGAATGCTGCTTCAGTTCTCCGTCATGCCGCTGGCGGGGTGGACGATTGCCAGGTTGTTCGGCTTTGAGCCCGCGATTGCCGCCGGCGTCATCCTGATCGGCTCGGTTCCGGGCGGCGTTGCTTCCAATGTGATCACGTATCTCGCCAAAGGGAACGTAGCCCTGTCCGTCACAATGACGGCCTGCTCGACGATGATGGCGCCCGTCATGACGCCTCTCTTGATGAAGACACTCGCAGGGCACTACGTACCGATCTCGTTCTTCGAGATGATGATGTCAATTGTCGAAATGATCGTCCTTCCCATTGTGGGCGGTCTTATCGCCAACCGTCTGATTCACGGGCGCGCCTTGTGGCTCGACAATCTCATGCCTGTAGTGTCCATGGGCGGCATCTGCTTCATCATCGCCATCATTACTTCAGCCTCCCGGGACAAACTTCTTGAAGTCGCGCCGGTGTTGATTCTCGCCGCGGTCCTCCACAATGCAATCGGATATCTGCTGGGTTACTGGGGCGCCCGGGCTCTGGGGCTTGGCGAATCGGACGCGCGGACAATCTCCATTGAAGTGGGCATGCAGAACGGCGGCATGGCTTCGGGCCTTGCAGTCAACGTCCTTCACAGTACGGATGCGGCCCTCGCGCCGGCGATCTTCGGCCCCTGGATGAACATCTCCGGATCCGCCCTCGCATCCTGGTGGAGGCGCAGATCGGAGCGGGCTGAAGCCAAAGAAGCGGCAGCGCGAGTGGTGTCCGCGCGCAGCTGAGGCCGCTTACAGTTTCCGGCATCGATACGCGACACTCCAGGTTGCAAGCATCCAACATTTCCCGATCGATACGGCGTGGCGTCGCCCCTCAGGGTGAACGCCCGTCTATAATGGCAACACCGAGTTGGACGTTGTATCGGAGCGCGCCGTAATGAAGATTACGATTCTGTCCCTCGTTCTCCTGTGCCTTCCGGCCCTTCCAGCGGAGACGGTAGTCGATCTCCTGCAGCAGAAGACGCTTCAGAACATTGCGGAGATTGATAAGAAACTGGACGGCGTCCTGGGTGTCGCAGCGATCGACCTCACCACCGGCCAGATGATGCACTATCACGGAGACGTGGTCTTCCCGCAGGCAAGCTCGATCAAGATTCCGATTCTGATCCGCATGTTTCGCGCTGCCCGCGACGGCGAGTTCTCCCTGAACGATCCGATCACCCTTACTCCCAAGGACAAGGTCGGCGGCAGCGGGCATCTTCAACAAGAGCTCGCCAAGGGGCCGGTGACGCTTTCCATCCGGGATCTGGTGACCGCAATGATCGAGACAAGCGACAACACGGCCACCAACCGCTGCATCGCGATGGTGAAGATGGAGCGCGTGAATCGCATGCTTGACGAAATGGGATTCCTCAACACGCGCCTCAGACGAATCATGATGGACACTGCGGCCGCGGGCAGAGACGAAGAGAATGTGTCGACTCCCAATGAGATGGCGCGCCTTGTCGAGAAGATCTACCGAAAGGAAGCGGCGCACGAGGAGGACTGCAACGAGATGCTGTCCATCATGAAACGGGTGAAAGCATCGATGCGCAAGGCCGTTCCGCCTAACGTCGAGGTCGCTTCGAAGCCCGGAGGAGTGCCGGGAGTGAAGTGCGAAACCGGCATCATTTATCTGCCGGACCGGCCCTTCGTTCTCAGCGTCATGTCGACCTTCGTCAATCCCTCGGCTACGCCTGTAGAGGATGTAACCCGAGTCGTTTACGCTCATTTTGAGCGCCTGGCCCGAAGCAACAAATTCGGCAACCAATGGCGCTAGCGACCTCTGTAGAATAGGGGGCTATGGAACTGAGCGGGAAACGGGTCGCGATACTCGTAGACGACCTCTACGAGGAAATGGAAGTCTGGTATCCCCTTTACCGTCTGCGTGAAGCCGGGGCGGAAGTGGTGACGGTCGGCGCCAGGGCCGGAACCACGTACTCCAGCAAGCGGGGCTATCCGTGCGTCGCCGCCAGGTCCTACGACGAAGTCAAAGCCGCGGATTTCGATGGCGTGATTCTGCCCGGCGGCTATGCACCGGACCGCGTCCGCCGGCATAGCGCCGCGATACAGTTTGTGAAGGACATGAACCTCCAGGAAAAGCTTGTGGCAGCCATCTGTCACGGCCCCTGGATCGCCTGCTCCGCAGGAATTCTGCGTGGCAGGCGAGTGACTTGCTTCTTTTCCATCAAAGACGACGTCGTCAACGCCGGCGGGCTGTACGAGGACTCGGAAGTTGTCGTCGACAACAACCTTGTCACCTCTCGCCAGCCTGACGATTTGCCGGCC
>JADGHK010000678.1 GCA_019686145.1 Bryobacteraceae bacterium
GATCGCTCGCACGGCCGATTGTTGCGGTTGTAACGAAAACTCGCCCAAGTCCGCTGGCGTAACGCCCGGTCCCACTCTGAAGCGAACGGTCTTTCCGGGCAAGTCCTTTCGTCCGTGGAGTGATTCTTTCGGAATCTCGGACGGCTCTTCGACGCGTAAGACAACCGGGTCTCCCTCTCGAACGCCGAGCTCTTGCGCCAGCGCGGGGCTCAGGAACGCTTCCCGGTCGCCTGTCATTGGCGGCGGCTGCTTGCCGTGAAACCGCCAGAATCTTTCGTCGACGCCGTAGATCAGAACACCGGAGGCGCGGCGCGCCGGAGAGCCTTGTCCCGACACGATGCCTTCCATTGCGATGATGGGACAAGCCCGCGCTTCCGACGCAGACGCAATTTCTCGCGCGAGATCCTCGCGGAAAAAAGCAGGGCCGGACAGGACCAGGCCCGTCGCTCCCAGGCGCTCGATCGCCAGACCGCGCAGGCTCCCGCGTACGGAATCTCCAACTATCAGCGACCCCGCGAGTACCGCAACCGCAGTCGCCGCGCCGAGAACGACGGCCAGATTCGTGCGCCGGTAGTAGAACAGGTTCCGGCGAATCAAGTCGAATGTGTTGAAGCTCGTCACTGTGCCGCCTGGTTTTCCCCGGCCGTCCGGAGCTGGCGCGATCGCTCTATTAGAAAAGAGCCCCTGCTGCCTGGGTGCCGGTATGTAACCCTCTTCCTCGAAAGTTCACCTGATTATAAGGGCAAGCGCAAGTTTGCTTGACGCAGGTGCAGTGTGTATCTTAGCTTCGTGGGAAGCCCTCCCGGCGGAGTCCAGATGAGCGCCACAATTCGTAACATCCTCGAATGTTTGCTACCGGTTGTCGCGGTGGCGATACCCGCCTGGTGCGATTGGCCTGAGTACAGAGGTCCTGCCCGCAACGGCGTTTCCGTCGAGAAGAATCTTCCGGTGAAATGGTCGCCGTCGGGCGAGAATCTGGCATGGCGAGCGCCTTTCGGCAGCCGGTCTGCTCCGATCGTCTTAAACAACAAGGTGTACCTGATGAACACCGTGGGCGAAGGTCCCACGCTGCAGGAACGTGTCATCTGCCTGGATGGCGATACCGGGAAGCTGCTGTGGGAACATCGCTCCAACGTTTTTCTAAGCGATGTGCCGCCGCACCGCGCATCGTGGGCTTCTCCGGCCGCGGATCCGGAGACCGGTAACATCTACGCCTTTGGCGTCGGTGGCCTGCTCATGGCTCTTTCGCCGCAAGGCAAACTGCTATGGGAACGCTCACTCACCGAAGAGTTTGGACTGGTGACGACTCACGGTGGCAGAACCGCTTCCCCGCTCGTCGATGGCGATTTGGTTCTCGTCAATGGGATCAACTCGGGCTGGGGCGACCAGGCCCGCGCGAGCCACCGCTTCTTTGCATTTAATAAGCACAACGGCGAGCTGGTGTGGGTGAACTCGCCAGGCGGGCGTCCGTACGATACGACCTATTCTCCTCAGCTGATCGCTGAGGTGGAAGGGCAGCGGCTTCTGATCGTTGGCGGCAGCGATGGCGCCGTGCACGCGATGAAGCCGCAGACGGGCGAGCCGGTTTGGAGTTTTCCGATGGCCAAGCGCGGGATCAACACCGGAGTGGTGATGTCCGGGAAGTGGGCCATCGTGTCGCACAGCGAAGAGAATCTGGACACCAGTGAGATGGGGCTGATCGCGGCGATTGACGCCACCGCCAAGGGCACAGTCACAAAGGATCAGATCCGCTGGAAGGTCGTTGGCTTCCAGGGCGGCTACTCCAACCCCGTACTCGACGGCGACCGGGTGTATCAGGTGGACAATGGAGCCAACCTGTTCGCCTTCGACGTTCAGACAGGACGCCTGCTCTGGCAGCAGAACCTCGGCACGATTCAGAAGGCCTCGCCTGTTTGGGCCGACGGCAAGCTGTATGTCGGCACGGAGAACGGGAAATTCTTCATCATTCGTCCGCGCGCCGACGGCTGCGACATCCTGGACGAGGATCTGCTGGGAACTGAGCAGAACCCGGAAGCGATCATCGCTTCGCCGGCAGTGAGTGACGGTCGAATCTTCCTTGCCACCACAGGGGCTCTTTACTGTATCGGCAAGAAGACGGCGGCGCCCAAAACGAAGCCCGCGGCGATTCCGAAGCCTGATCCCAGCGCAACTCCGGCGCATTTGCAGGTCGTGCCGGCCGAGGTCCTGATCAAGCCCGGCGAGACTGTCCGGCTCCGCGCCCGCCTCTTCGACGACAAGGGACGGTTCATCCGCGAAACCCCGGCAGAGTGGAAGCTCGAAGGGCTGAAGGGAACCGTCAGGCCGAACGGTGAATTTACGGCCGCGGCCGTTGGGGGAGCGCAAGCTGGACGTATTGTGGCTGCTGCCGCCAATCTGTCCGGAG
>JADGHK010000679.1 GCA_019686145.1 Bryobacteraceae bacterium
GCAATCACCACTACGGGGTCTTCATGCATGGCGCAACGCCGCTCACTGCCCGCCTCTATAAACCGGTGCTGGTCGATGCGCAAACGGGCGAGCTGACCGACACGCGCGATCTGCCCTGGTACGTGACCGCGCTGCTGGTGTCGCAGCCGCTGCACTTCGGCGATTACGGCGGGCTGCCGCTGAAGATCCTCTGGGCGCTGCTGGACGTGGCCACGATCGTCGTCTTGATCAGCGGCCTCTATCTCTGGATCGCGCGGCGCAAGTCGGCCATTGAGGAACGGATCGAGGCGCTGGCGCTGCAGGCGGAGGAGCTGGCTTGAGCGCCCGGCGGAAGTTGCTGCGCAAGGTATACGGGCCTGCGGCGGCGCTGGCCCTGGCGAGCATTGCCGGCTTGCTTTCGGCGCTCCTCGGAAACGGCGTCTGGGACGCCGTTTCATGGCTCTTTCTGGGTATCCCCGTTGCTATCATGCTCTGGTGCAGTGTGCGCCGTAGTCCGAAGTCGAGCTAAGCCCTCACGGAGCTCCTCTACTTCTTCCCTCGAAGCCAGCGCTCGAAGAAGGATTGCCAGGCGGGGTCGATCGTCGGTCCAGTCGCACTGTGGCCATCGGTTGTCAGGACGAAACGAATCCGATCCGGCACCCCAAGCAACTCATAGACTTCCTTCGCGCGATTGAAATAGCCCCAGCTCTGCCGGTCGTCGGAGTCTCCTCCCTCTGCTTCGACGTCCCCTTTACCGCCAATCAGTAAAAACGGACGAGGAGCAGCGAGCGCCATGACTTCGTGGTGATCGTGTTCGAACCCAGGAGTATCGGGATCGGTATCCAGCATACTGAGCACCGTGCGCTCCGGCGTGGGAATATCCGGGTAAGGACGGAGCCAATCCATGTACCAGGGCGCGTACCAATTGGTGCCGCCATTGGCAGCGATATGAGGATCGACTGAAACGGTAGCGGCAATTTCAGGCGCAAACGCGGCCACATAAACCGCAGTTTTCGCGCTGAGCGAAAAGCCGATGAAACCAATCCTCTTCGGATCCACATCAGGCAGGCTTCGCAGATACTCTGCTTCGCGCTGTACGTCGTAAACCATGCGGCCGATCGGCAGCCAGTGGCCGAAACGCTCCCGAAGAAGGTCCGATGCCGCTTTTCCTGTAGTGCCCTCCCGATAATTGCGTATGAAGGACCAGCCAGTGAGGACGACGTATCCTCTCTCAGCGAGCCATTTCCCCCACCACTCCTCCGGCTTCTTGTAATCCGGCGTTGATGAGGTCCAGCAGATGACCGCTGGCCGTTTTCCTTTCAGGGGGCCTTTGGGCAGAAGCAGCACATGCGGCTGGAGGAAGTCCGTTTCCATCGGTAAGTCCACCAGGATGCGGGTATAGGCTGGCTCCTCGGTCTTCTCGCGGATTACCGCTTTGCGGATATCGCCGAACCACTTCCGGCCTGCTTCATTCGGCCCAAGCTTTCCCAGGATTGTCGTCCATCGTTGCAGGATCTCGGGACGGCGCTTCTTGTACCAGTCGTCCTTTGGCTTCAATCCCTCCACAAGCGAAGGGAGCAGATATTTCTCTGCGCCCGGGTATTGGGCTGGGCTCTTGGGATTCGACACTTTGTGCCTGTTGAGCCGCTGGCTGTCAGCCTGGGCGATTGCCGTGCCAGCAAGCGCGAAGGCAATGCTAATACCGATCGCCGCTTGAACGAGGGAGGAGTTGATGCGCATCTTCAGGATCCACTATAGCGTTTTCGTCAGCGGTTTCAGCCGTCAGCTCGTGATAGAGTAGGCTTCGGAGGCTGCATGAGCACCTTACTCCTCCATAGCGTCAGTTACGCAGGTCTGTGGGGACAGGCATTCCTTTCCGTTGAGGCATTCGTCGAGAAAGCGGCCGAGCTGGGGTTTGGAGGCGTCATGCTGATGGCGAAGCGGCCCCACGTCTCGATTCTCGATTTCGGGCTGCGGGAGCGCGCTGCTCTCCGATCGCACATCGAACGCCACAACCTGCGAGATACGTGCATTGCCGGTTACTGCAATCTGACGGCGGATCTGGAACACGGAGAAGTCCCTCACCGGGAGATTCAGACGCAGTATCTGGTCGAGCTGGCGCGCCTCGCAAAGGATTTAGGCGCAAAGATTGTGCGGGTCTTCACGGGGTACCAGAATCCGGCCGCGGATTACACGCGGCAGTGGCGGCTTGTTGTTGACACTCTGCGGGAGGTGTCTCAGCGAGCTGCGGAGTTCGGAGTCATAATCGGAGTCCAGAATCATCACGACATCGGCGTCGGGTATCAAAGCATGCACGATTTGATCCACGCGGTTGGAGAGCCCAACTGCAAGGCGCTCTTTGACGCCTGGGCGCCCGCCCTTCACGGAGATGATCTGGTTGCGGCCGCCCGCCACCTCGCACCG
>JADGHK010000680.1 GCA_019686145.1 Bryobacteraceae bacterium
TTGTGATCGATGCGAATGTCGCCTGTGTCCGTAATATTACGGCGCGACGAGGTGACATCCAGATTGCCGACCAGACGGTTATTGGTCGGGAGCGGATAATAGTCGACAAGCCGTCGCGAGACCGGGCTTATGCGGTCGGCGGGAATGATATTGCCGGGGAATGGGCTTCGAACCCAATTCCCGTTCACCTGGCGATTTGTCATCGGGTCATAGATCGTGATCAGTGCGCCGGACGATGTTCTGGTTTGCGAAAAGTCTCCCGCCCGCTCGAGCGCTGTCGGAACGGTAAATGTAGAGTTCGCTAGCTGTGCTTCGCGGAATCCTTCGTAGTCGATGAAGAAGAACGTTCGGTCACGGCCGTTATACAGCTTGGGAATCCGGACCGGACCGCCAAGAGTAAAACCGAATTGATTCCTGCGCAGAGCGCCCAACGGGAGACCGGCGCGGTTGTTGAAGAATGAATTTGCGTCGAAGGCGGAATTTCGGTGGAAGTGGTACACGCTCCCGTGCCAGTCGTTGGTTCCGGATTTCATGACAACGCTGATCACGCCCCCGTTGAACCGGCCGAACTCAGCGCTCAGCGAGTTCGTCTCCACCTTAAACTCCGCAACTGCATCGACCGATGGCGTGTAAATCAGGAAGTTGTTCCGCCCGCTGTTTCTTGGCGTCGTGTTCGGCATTCCGTCGACGGTGACTTCGCTTGTGAAATTGCTCGCGCCATTGATGCTCGGCACCGATCCGCCCAGGTGCACGAATCCAGCTGCGGGTGGAGGAAGCACGCCCGGACTGAGCGCGGCAAGAGCGAAGGGCTCACGGCCATTGAGTGGAAGCTCCACAATCCTGCGGTTCTCGATTACCTGCCCCAGTGATGCATTGCTGGCGTTGACGAGCGGCGCAGTCGCTTCGACATCCACGCGCTCCGCCGTACCACCAAGCTCCAGCGCCAGGTCGATCGTCAGCGAATCGCTGACCTGAAGTGTGATTCCCGAGCGGCGCAAAGACTTGAACCCGTCCTTCTCAGCCGCGATGACATACTTCCCAGGCGGCAGAAAAGGAACGACAAAGATACCCACTTCGTTCGTGACGGATGATTGGGAGACGTTCGTCGCAGCGTTCGTAACGGTTACCCTTGCCCCCGGGATCGCTGCCCCGCTGGGATCCGTGATCGTTCCGCGTATTGTTCCCGTCCTGCTTTGAGCGAATAGATGAGAAGGAGCGATGACTGCCACTGCAAGGAGAATGATTGCTGGAAGAAAAAGAGACCTGACTGCTGGTACGTGCTTCACTTGGCACCTCCTGACATACGCTGGTATATCAGGTTATGTTTAAGATTTGGACAATGTCAAGACTTTTCGTACGCTGGTATCTCAGACAATGAAGCGAGATCCAGAAAGCCTGAGCCTGGCCCAAAAGGCTTACGAGCAGATCCGAAACGGAATTCTCCGCGGCCAGTATCCTCTCGGCGCCCCTCTCTCGCGGAGGAAGTTAGCGGAGGACTTCGGTATGAGCGTCGTGCCGGTTGCGGACGCGCTGCAGCGCCTGGAAGCCGAGGGCCTCGTGGAGAGCTGGCCCCGAATTGGCACGCGCGTGCGCGTCCCCTCGCCAAACGACATTCGTGGCCACTATGTCGTTCGCGAGGCTCTGGAGACGCAGGCTGCGCGGCTCTTTTCTCAAAAGGCTAGCCCGGATGAGCGCAACGAGATCCGGCGCCTGGCGGAAGAGCTGGACTTGCGCTACAAACTCGCAGCCGCGGTTCAGCTCAGCGCGGACGAACTCTTTGATCTCCACCGGATCCACATGCGGTTCCACATGCGGGTAGCGGAGTGCTGCGGCTTTCGGGCGCTTTGCGAGGCGATCGAGCGCAATCAGATTCTCATCATGAACTGGCTCTACGACACCGCCGCCGACCGCCGGCAGTTTCCGGAGGACCACCACCGGCGGCTTGCGGAGGCGCTGGTAGGAGACGATGCGTACGCTGCACAGGAGGCCATGCGCGCCCATGTCGTGTACGGCCGGGACGAACTCCTGCTCAGTCTGGAGCGGTACACGAAAAGCCAGCCGAACGGAAAACGCCGTTAGCCAGCTCGCCGTACCGGCAGAGAAACGGCAGAAGTCGAAATTCAGATCGAATCTCCCCGCTGCCGGCATCCCAGTGGTGTAGGGAGATGAGATGGTTGAACTTCTTCCCTCGATCGATCACGTTGCTGCTTTCCGTCTGTCGGGAGTACTCACAGAAGAAGACATGGACAAAATCATCGCCGAGCTCGAGAGCAAATTGAAGGGAGAGGGGAAGGTCTCGGTCTACTCCGATTTGACGGAACTCGGCGACATCACAGGAGAGGCGCTGACCAAACGCGTTCGCTATGGATTCAGCAAACTGGCGGAGCTGAATCGCTTCGACCG
>JADGHK010000681.1 GCA_019686145.1 Bryobacteraceae bacterium
ACCTTCGCCTTCTTCGACTTCATTCTTGTTCCGAGCCCGGCGGCCAGGATGACGACGGTTACGGGGCCTTCTTCCATACCTTCATTCTAGCGGCGCGGCTTCGCAGACTCTCGAATCGAACGAAGGCGCCTTCGTCTGCCTTCCATTGCGAGTTCGAGAGCCACGCGTGCGGTGCGATCCGGATCGTGTCGCACTTTGCTCTCATCAGCGAGCAGGTCCGCGGTAATGACACGAAGTCCCATTTGCTTCAGGCGGTCGATGTCGTTTTCGACCGGCTGCGCGTGCGCCGCCGCGTATTTCTTTCGGAGCGGCGAGGCGATGGGAGTGCAGTTCAGCACGGCATAGTCGATCAGTTTGCAGCGCGCGTGGCGGTGGATTGCATCGACGTGGTCGGACGCGCGGAAATTTGTGGTTTCTCCGGGCTGCCACATCATATTGCAGAAGTAAGCCTTCACCGCCGGAGACTCCCAAATGGCCCGGGAGATGCCGGAGACCAGCAGATTCGGGATCACGCTTGTGAATAGGGATCCGGGACCAAGAGTAATCAGGTCCGCCTGCGCGATGGCTTCGAGGGTTTCGCGGAGCGGCGGGCATCGGCGCGGCATGAGGCGGATCCGTTTGATCGCGGAACGGGAGCGGCTGATATTGCTTTCTCCGAGGACGAGTGATCCGTCCTCGAGTTCCGCCTCCAGCGCCACTTGCGAGTTTGTTGTCGAAGGATAGATTCGTCCGGCGATCGCAAGCACCTCCGAGGAGAGCTTTACTGCGCGGGCGAAATCTCCGGTAAGGTGCGTGAGCGCCGTGAGGAACAGATTGCCAAAGCTGTGCCCCTTCAGGCCGCGGCCATTGGTGAAGCGATACTGAAACAATCGAGAAAGCAGCGCTTCGTCTTCAGAAAGCGCCACCATGCAATTACGAATGTCGCCGGGCGGCAGAACTTCAAATTCACGCCGAAGTCTTCCGGAACTGCCTCCGTCGTCAGTGACAGTGACGATGGCTGTCAGATCGATCAGCGGCCGGCGAAGATCCTCGCCGGGGCGGTAGTCCTGCGCAAATCGCTTGAGCCCCTTGAGCAGGGTGGAAAGACCGGTTCCGCCTCCGATCGCCACGATCCGAGGCGCGGAGGTCGGAGCCCGCACCACACCGCTGCTGCCGAACTTAGATGTCATTCAGCGCAACCGCGGAAACGCGGGAATCAAGAAGCTGCCTTCTCCGGGTAAACCAGCTCTCGAAGAGGAGATTGCTTGCAGCTTTCCTGGAAGTCCGTGTCGCTCCGCGCAAGAGACCGGTTGCGCGGCTCAATCTCGATCGCCCTTTTGAGATGGTCATACGAGCTCTGCAAGTTGCCCTGGAGCGCATAGCACAAGGCTAGCGCATAGTGAACATGATCTGCGTCGGGAAGGGCTTCCAAAGCGATCTGAAGGTGCTTTTCGGCTTCGACCAGTTCACGCCGGTTCATAAGCGCAATCCCGTAGTTGTAGTGGTCGTCCGGCGTGTTAAGTTCCGGAAGCATGCGCGAAAGCCGCTGCTCGCACATGCGGACATGAAGGCTGGCCGCATGGGCCATCTCCCGGTTCGGACCCTCGGTTGCCAGCTGAAATTTCTCACGAGCGGCCTGGAAGTCGCCGGAATGAAAGAGCCTGGTCGCCTCTTCAAAGAACTCCACCTGCGACTTTCCCGCCTGCTCCTTCTCCCCGGATCCAGCTTGTGCTGCCACCGTCCCCCGACTTCCTCCGGAAACACTATCGGCGTCGCGTTGCTGAGAAGACTTCTTCATACCGAATACCGAAAATTCTATGCCCGGCCCCCTATCACACCGGACTGATACCTAGTCCTTCTACCAAATCAAGTAAGGCGATTGCAAGGGAAGGTAATCAATGGCACACTACCCCCTCTGCCAGCAGAGGCCGTCTCCATCGGCGGGATTGTTTTTTGAATGTTAACTACCAGGCTCGTCGTCGTCGTAGACCGCGACTGGTTCCAAATCTTCGGCTTCGAAGACTTGTCCACAGGACAGGCAACGAACGTAGTCGACTCCATCCCTGCGAGCGATCATCTCGGTTCGGCTGTGCGTACACCCGGTCTGCATAACAAAAAGATATCCACATTGTATTCACGGGAACCGGGAAGTCAATGGCTCTTCAGTCTGTGGGATGCAAAGATGCAAGAGTTACCATAGGAGCATGCGACCGAGGGAGGCCGGGAGGCTTTCATGGCGGCGCGGCTGATTCTCACCACTCCGGCGCTCGGTCTTGCTGCCTCTCCGTTTCCTGCTCCGTCCTGGCGCTTTCAACTGGCTCATTCGCGAGGCTGCTGATTCGCTAAGTTGTTCTTTGTCAATATTTTGTGCTATACTGCGAGGGTGCATAGAATCTGTGGTGAGCGGCCTGTGGAACGGAAG
>JADGHK010000682.1 GCA_019686145.1 Bryobacteraceae bacterium
ATTTGCCGCGCGGGTCGGCCAGAAGGGCAAACCCGAGGCCTACTACTTCCCGCCGCAGTACAACTTCAAGACCAACAACTTCCCATATACGTTCATGGGGCTTGAGCCGGGCACGACTAAGGATGACGTCCGGCGCTGCCTCGAGCGCTGGAATGAAGGCGACAACGGCATCCTGGACCACTCGAGGGCATACCGGCTGAAGCCGGGAACCGGATGGCAGATCGATGCCGGCATCCTGCATGCTCCGGGGTCGCTTGTCACCTATGAGCCGCAGGTGAATTCCGACGTCTTCGGCATGTTCCAGTCGATGGTGGAAGGAAGGGCGGTGCCGTGGGATCTCCTCGTCAAAGATGTTCCGCCGGAGCACCACCACGATCTGGACTACATCATCTCGATGCTTGACTGGGAGGCGAACGTCGATCCTGAGTTCGCAAAGCATCGATTGTTCCATCCCCTGCCGGTGCGTCCGGAAGAGGAAATGAACGCGGAATGCTATTCGGAAAAGTGGGTCGTCTATTCGACCAAGTACTATTCCGCCAAGGAACTGACTGTTTTCCCGAACGCCACGGTGACCATCCGCGATGCGGCCGCGTATGGCTTGATTCTGACGCAGGGCTACGGAACGATCGGGAAGCTGGAAGTGGAGACGCCGTCGCTGATTCGCTACGGGCAGATGACGAGCGATGAGCTCTTTGTCACGGCGGAGGCGGCCAAGGCCGGCGTCCGCATTACCAACCGCAGCGCCACGGAGCCGCTGGTGATGCTGAAGCACTTCGGTCCCGGCAATCCCGATGCCGCTCATCTGGTGCGGCAATGAAGTTCGGCGTCAACACTCTCCTCTGGACGGCCGCTTTCGACCGCGAGCATCTGGGCCTTCTGCCCCGGCTCAAGGAGCGGGGCTTTGACGGCGTAGAGATTGCGCGGTTCGATTTCAACGGCTTTCCGGTCGCAGACGTGCGCAGGGCGCTCGAATCGAACGCCCTCGGCTGCACCTTCTGCTCGGCGCTTACAGGCTCCCTGAGCCTGATCAGCGACGACGCCTCCGTGCGCTCTGCCGCAAGGAAGTTCCTCGAGGACGGCATCCGCATCGCGGCCGACCTTGGCGCCAAAATCTTCACGGGTCCGTTTCTTTCTCCTGTCGGGTATCTGCCCGGCAGGAGACGTACCGAAGAAGAATGGCGGCGCGCGGTCGAAGGACTCCAATCGCTGGGTCCCGTGCTCGCAGCGAATGATGTCACGCTTGCGATCGAGCCCTTGAATCGCTTCGAGACCTACTTCCTGAACACCGCCGCGGACGCAGTCGCTCTTTGCGAAGCCGTGGAGGATCCGAGAGTCGGCGTCCTGCTCGATACTTTCCACGCGAACATTGAAGAGAAGCAGATCGGCGAAGCCTTACGGTCTCTTGGACGGCATCTCAAGCACGTTCACACGTGTGAGAATGACCGTGGGATTCCCGGCAGCGGGCACGTCGAGTGGAAGGACGTGTTTTCCGCACTCCAGGCGGTAGGTTACGACGGATGGCTGGTTATCGAGAGCTTCGGCTTTTCGATCAAGGAGATCGCTGCTGCCGCATGCATCTGGCGAGACCTGGCCCCGTCCGTTGAAGCGATCGCCGATGAAGGGCTGTCCTTCTTACGCAGCAGTTTTTCGCTGAGCCGCGCGGTGTAAGGATCCGTGCGGCCGATGGACGAACGCTGGGGGCGTAATCCGGGGCGCTGAGCTCCAGGCATTCATGCCATGAACAGCGTTTCCGCAAAGGGCCAGTATTCGTCAACCCACTGAGCCACCTTGTGGAAACCGGCTTGCGTGCCCAGCGCTACGGCTTCCTCCGCCTGGAACTTGTGAGAGGACTCCGTCCAGATTGTCTCGCCTTCCTCAAAGGCCACTGTGACTCCGGCCCTGGATATCGTAACTTTCTGCTTCCGGCTGGACCGGAGGTGCATCTCGATGCGGCGCTCGCGGCTGTTATACCGCACCTCGTGCCGGAAACTCCGGAGATCGAAGTCGCCTCCCAGTTCGCGATTGATCCGTCCGAGAACGTTGCGGTTAAAGGCAGCCGTGACGCCGGTTGGATCGTCGTAGGCGGCGATCATCTGATCGAGAGGCTTGACGAGATCCGTCCCAAGCAACAGGCTGTCCCCCGGCCGGAGTCTCCGGCGGATCTCTTGCAGGAACCCAAGAGCGCCTTCTCGCGAAAAATTGCCGATGGTGCTGCCGAGAAAGAGAACGAGGACTCTCCTTTCGATCGTATCGGTGACCTGGGTTAACCCGTCCAGGTAGCCTGCCTGAACCGTCTGGACGTTGAAGCCATGGAGTTCGAACCGGCAGCGATCGAGCGCGGCGGCGGAGAGGTCAATGGCCGTATACGGAATCTCTCCCGCCGATGCCTCGAGCAAG
>JADGHK010000683.1 GCA_019686145.1 Bryobacteraceae bacterium
TATTGCGGACAAGCACAGCGATATCGGAAAAGCGGGCGGGTCTGGATCGCGTTCCCTCACTGCTTCGCTCATCCACATGCAGCACGCCCTCGATTTCCCGGATTCGCCGGGCGATCCAGCGCGCTTCAATCAGCGCCGCTTCCTCCGAATCTGCGTTCTTGGCGGCAATGACCTCGATGCTCGGTTCGGGCTTATTGAAAAAGCGCCGCCCGGCCTCGAGCGGGTTCGGCATGATTCCATCGCAGTTGTCGGTAAGCTGCGCAACCGCTGCCAAAATCTCCGGACGGCTGCGATGATTCCGGCCAAGCCGGTCGATCTGGCCGCCATCCTGCTCGACGCGCTCGCGATAACGTTGGAAAACCTCCGGCTCGGCATGACGGAATCCGTAGATCGACTGGTTGATATCGCCGACAGCGAAGAAGCGGCCCGGGCGGCGCACCAGATCCATAAGCTCCCATTGCAGCGGGTTTGTGTCCTGAAGCTCGTCCATCAGGACCGCGTCAAAGTTTGACTGAATCTTCCGCCGCAGCTCCGGATTCGAGCGCAGCAGCAGAATCGCGCGCTCCTCCAGATCGGAAAAGTCGAGCACCGATAGCTTGCGCTTGTGCTCGCGGTAAAGCGCATCGAAACGCTTCAGCACGTCCGCAAGAGCCTTTCGGTGCGCCTTATGGAATTCTCCCGTCAGCGCAGCAAGGGCTTCGGGAAGGAGACGCTTTCGAACTTCTTCTACAAGCTCGCGCGACGGGTGCCCGGCCTTGAACGCATTCTTGCTGCATTTAAGCCGTTCCAGGAACCGGAAGTGTTCGGCAGTAATCGGGCGTTCCCGAAGAATGGACGCGGAGTCGAGCCATTCCAGCATCCGGTCGAAGTCCGCACCCCTGGCGCTGCCCGGCTTCGGGCGTGCCGACGGCGTAAGCATTTCCCGCACAACCTGCAGGAGACGCTCGACAGCCTCACAGGCAGGAGGAAGATCGCGGTCCAAACAGGCGGCGTCTCCGCCCGAAACCCGGATCGCCTCATACACCTCCAGCAGATCCTTTGCGGGATCGTTCGTTCCCCAGGCGGCAAGCAGCTCGCGCAAAGTTTCCGGCTGGCGCTCGTACAACTCGTCAAGGGCCTGCGTCGCCGCCATGTGCTGCTGCGCTATCGCTTGCCGCTCATCCAGGATCTCGAAGCGCGGGTCCAGCCCGGCCGCGATCGCGTTCTCCCTGAGCAGGCGCATGCAGAAGGCGTGCAGCGTGGAGACATAAGCGCGCTCAATTTCGCGGCGGTATTCCGGCTGATCTTCAAAGCTGCGTACGAGCCGTTCCTTGAGCTCGTGCGCCGCCTTCTCAGTAAACGTGATCGCGAGAATCCTGAGAGGCGGGATTCCCTGTCTTACCAGCCACTGAAACCGCTCAACCAGGACGCGCGTCTTTCCCGAACCCGGACCGGCGACGACACACACATCCTGCCCTGTCCGCGTAACCGCGGCGTACTGCTCCGCGGAAAGGGTCATTCTCCGCCTCCCGCACTGATCACTGCGGCCTGGCGGCGGATGCGACAGCAATCCCGATAGTCGCAATATCCGCAGGCCTGCTCATTGGACGGCTGCACACGGATCACGCCTCCGCGGACTTCCGCGGCCGCGCGCCTTGTCAGCTCGCGCGCCTGCCGGGTCAACGCATCAATTTCGTCGGGGTGCTCGACTCCCTCCCAAATGACTTCGCCTCGCAGCCCGCAATAGTGGAAGCTGTTCACTTCGTAATCGGGCCGCAATGCCAGCATGTAGAGGCCGCCCTGAACAAAGCGCTTCGCCGCGTCTTCCTCTACTCGCTTCTTCAGGCCCGTGGCGCTCGAATACTTGTAGTCGTAGACGCGCGCTGAACGGCCATCGGGAGAGATGTCACAGCGATCGATGCGCCCGCTGACCACCACGCCCTCATCCAGCTCAATCTGAAATTCCTTTTCGACCTCCACGCGCCAGCCCGGCTCCAGCCTCGGCTGAGCGGCGAAGCTCACCAGGTTCCGTATCATCTCCAGGCGAACCACCTCCGAGGCGTAGCCCTGCCGTACTCTGTTCTGCTCGCAGAAGCGCTCGAACTCCGTCTGAAACACTTCCTCAATCGGGCGGGGAGTGCGGTGCCACTCAGCAAGCACCCGGTGGACGAGGGTGCCCTGGGCGAGCCGGTCCAGGCGCTCCTCGGGCTTCTTTGGACGCCCCGCCAGCCGAAGCGTATGCCGCGCGAAAAACTGGAAGGGGCACTGAAGAAAGCTTTCGATCGCAGTCGGCCGCCATCGCGAATGGAGCTGCGCAATCTGAGCCTGGAGTTCCTCGCTATAGATCGCGGCCTGCCTTGTCACGGCACGGTTCGAAGCGGATGCGGGACGCACTGGCTGAGCGTCCTCGAGC
>JADGHK010000684.1 GCA_019686145.1 Bryobacteraceae bacterium
TTGACCGAGGTTCATCGATTCGTGCTCGGGGCGTGTGGGGATGCGCATCAGGAAATGGCAGTGCGCCATATCCTGGTTCGACAGGCCAAACTTCTCAGAGCCGAACAGCAGAGCCACCGTACCGCCGCCTTCCATGTGACGGCGAATCTCGCGGCCGCCGTATTCCAGGCGCCGCAGCGGATGCTCGAGCCGGCGGTGGCCGAGGGATGTCGTACCGACGACCAGAGTGCAGTCGTGTACCGCATCCGCGACGGAGGAGAACTGGACGGAATCCTGGAGCACTTTGGCGGCGGCGCCGACTGCGGAACGCGCCTCCTGATAAGCGACGTCGTAGGGGTTGACGACGCGAAGGTGCAGAAAGCCGAAGTTACTCATGGCGCGCGCGGCGGCTCCGATGTTCAGGGGATTCCTGGGAGCCACCAGGACGACGCGCAGTTTCGAAGGGTCGGTCAGCGCAGTTCTTCCATAATCTGGTCGAGCGCCTCGCGGCTCGGACGCACCCGCGCTTCGGGCAGCGTCGCAAGGGGCTCGTCGACCATATTCAGTATCTCCAGAAAATTATCGCGCCCGCTGTCGACATAGAGAATCCCCGTCAGAACTTCGCCGGTCTTCTGAGACTCGTGGAGCATCCGCACAGCTTCGAGCTTGTTCGTCGGGTCATAGTCACGATCCAGTTTCCTGAGGCGCAGCACGCTTCCGTCGTGAAGTCTCACATCGCGAGTCCCCCCTTCCGGAATCTCCACCTGAATCTCCTCGAAGTGCGGAATAAAGTCGATCTCGTGGAGCGGCTCCTCATGATCCTTCATGTAGGAATAGCTTTTCGTCGAGCCCTCATGATCGTTGAAGGCCACGCACGGCGAAATCACATCGACAACCGACAATCCGTTATGCGCGATGCAGGTTTTCAGGATCGACTGAAGCTGCCTCTTGTCGCCAGAAAAGGACCGCGCGACGAGCGTTGCCCCGAGTTCGATGCCCGCAAGGCACACATCGACCGGGGGAAGGTCGTTGACCACGCCTGTCTTCAGCTTCGAGCCCAGGTCGGCGGTGGCCGAAAACTGCCCCTTCGTTAAGCCGTAAACGCCGTTGTTCTCGATTATGTAGATCAACGGGACGTTCCGGCGCAGCATGTGCATGAACTGCCCCAGGCCAATTGAGACCGTGTCGCCGTCGCCCGAAACCACGATTCCCAGCAGGTTCCGGTTGGCCAGCAACGCGCCGGTGGCGACGGCGGGAGCCCGTCCGTGCACCGCATTGAAGCCGTGCGCCATGCCGAGGAAGTAGGCCGGCGACTTGGATGAGCAGCCAATGCCGGAGAACTTGGCTACCGACCAGGGCTCGATGCCCATCTCGTAGAAGCACTCGACAATGCGTTCGGAAATGGCATTGTGGCCGCACCCGGCGCAAAGCGTGGTCTTGCTCCCCTTGTAGTGCAGAACCTCAAGACCGATTCGGTTCACCTTTTTTGGCGGCATTGGAGCAGTGGTGCTCATAATCCCTCCTGCCGGACAATCTCGTCGGTGACGGTGCGGGCGTCGAGCGGCATGCCGCCATAGTACCGCACGCTTCGCAGCCTGCCGATTTCTTCGGCCGTAAGATCCAGCCGCATCAAAGACAATAACTGCGCATCGCGATTCTGGTCGATCACATACACGCGCTCGTGGCGTGACACAAAGTCGCTCAGTTCGCGGGTAAACGGATATGCCTTCAATCGCAGATAGCTGGTTTCGAGGCCATACTCACGCAGCAGCTGGTCGCGGCTCTCCTCACACGCATAGCGCGACGTGCCGCAGCAGACCAAAGCGACCGAAGCCCTTTCATTGAGCACGATCTCAGGCTTTGGCACGTGTTGCCGCATCGTCTCAAATTTCCGCGCCAGACGATCCATATTGTTGATATAGTCGTCCTCGCGCTCCGTATACTGGGCCTTTTCGTTGTGCCCGCTGCCTCGCGTGAAGTACGCGGCCTTCGGATGCTTTGTACCGGGCAGCGTCCGGTATCCAATGCCGTCGCCGTCGACATCCGCATATCGGGCAAAGCCGTTGAGGCGGTTCAAATCCTCCTCGGTCAGGACCTTTCCTCTCGCGATCGGCGTTTCCGGATATGGAAACGGATCCGACATCCAGTTGTTCATGCCGAGATCGAGATCGGTCATGACGAACACGGGCGTCTGGAAGTGCTCGGCGAGATCGAAGGCCATGCCGGCCATCGTGAAGCATTCCTCGGGCGATGAAGGGAACAGCATCGGATGACGTGTGTCCCCGTGGGACAGCACTGCATTCTTCAGCAGATCGCCCTGCATGGTACGTGTCGGGAGTCCGGTGGAAGGCCCCACACGCTGGACGTCAAACACCACCGCCGGCACCTCCGCGTAGTAGCCGAGGCCGACAA
>JADGHK010000685.1 GCA_019686145.1 Bryobacteraceae bacterium
AACGGTGTCGATGTCCCACGCCACCTGATTAACTTTCGCGCCGAACATCTGGACCGGCTGCTGGCCGCATGCGGGTTTGAGGTCCTCCGGCACAAGCACTTCAACCTGCGCGATAATCCCGCGGGTCTTGCAACCACCATTGCTCCATGGCTGGATCCCATGTCACGCCGCATCCGCAAGGTCCCTGAATCGCCATCAGTCAAGCTGATCAAGGATCTGCTATACCTTGGACTGGTCGCTGCCTCCCTCCCCTTCACCGTATTGGAAGCCGCCTGCCGCGCCGGTTCTACGATTATGGTCGAGGCGCGAAAGAAAAAGTGAGTTATACAGCCGTCCGCGACCGCCTGCCTCGATGGCTGCGCCGCTACGTCCTTCACTTCGAAACTGCGATCGACGACGCCGTCGCGGCCTTTGCCCGCGGACTCCCCGAGAATTCACGGATTTTGGACGCCGGAGCCGGAGAAGCTGTGCATGCGCGCTTCTTCTCGCGCCAGCGCTATACAGCAGTCGATCTCGGAATCGGCGACGCCTCGTGGAACTACGGCCGCCTGGACGTCATAGCCGACCTCGCCGCGCTTCCCTTCCCGGACGGAACCTTCCATGCCTGCATCAACATCGTTACGCTCGAGCATGTCCAGGAGCCGGTCTGTGTACTCGCGGAGATCGGCCGCGTCCTCAAACCCGCCGGTCACCTGCTCCTTGTCGTTCCGCAGGAATGGGAAGTACATCAGTCTCCGCATGACTTTTACCGCTACACCCGGCACGGGCTCGAATATCTGCTCCATCGCGCCGGCTTTTCGATCGTCCAGTTGCAGCCTGTCGGCGGAGCCTTCCGCCTCCTCTCGAGGCGGCTGCTGAACGCGCTCCAGCACTTCCCCGGCCTATGGTTCTTCGCTGGAGCCGTGCTGCTCGCCCCGCTCGCGCTCTTGCTTCCGCTCCTCGACTCGCTCGACCGGGATCGGAATTCTACACTGGGATACATATGCATAGCGCAAAAGCGATAAGCCGCGTCGGCGGGAAGCGGCTGATCCTTGGAATGGCCCTCCTTGGCACAGTGCTGGCTGCCCCTGTCTGGTCTGCCAATTTTAGCGGCGATGCAGCCTTTGAGCACACGCGGCGGATTGTCGCTCTCGGCCCTCGACCGTCCGGCTCCCCCGCTCATTCGCGGATGGTGGCGTATTTGAAGCGGCAGCTTCAGACGCTCGGATGCAACGTGACGGAAGATCCTTTTACGGCCAGACCTCCCTCAGGCCCCATCGCGATGCGCAATCTGATTGCGCACTTTCCCGGGTCCTCCGGCTTCTCCATCGTCATCACCGGACATTACGACACAAAGCGGATGCCAGGCCGCACATTCGTCGGAGCGAACGACGGAGGTTCCTCGGCAGGTTTCCTCCTCGAACTGGCCCGCGCCGTCTCAAAACAGCGGCGGAAACACGACCTGTATATCGTTTGGTTCGACGGAGAAGAGGCAATCGGCGAATGGTCGGATCGCGATGGCCTCCACGGGAGCCGCCATCTGGCAACGCGATGGTCGGCGGAAGGAAAGCTCTCCAAAATCATCGCCCTGATCAATGTCGACATGATCGGTGACAAAGCGCTGAACATCATCCAGGAGGTGAACTCAGACGCCTCTCTGCGCCGCCTGATCTGGCAAGTCTCGCGCGACCTTAATTACGCTCAGCATTTCCTGGAAGTAGGAGGTGCAATCGAGGATGATCACATGCCGTTTGTACGTCTTGGCGTGCCTGCCGTCGACCTGATCGACTTCGACTACGGACCTGACAATTCCTACTGGCACACCGAAAAAGACACAATGGACAAGCTGAGTCCCCGCAGTTTCCAGATCGTAGGCGATGTTCTGCTGGAAACCATTCGAAGATTGGAGAAATGAAGATGGCGAAACGACGAGATGTGCTTAAACTGGCCGCCGCCAGCGCGGGAATTCCGGCGCTCTTCGCCGCGAGCCTGCCCAAGCTGCCGAACACAACCATCAGCTCAACCCAAGCCAAGCTGCAGCGGGAACCGTTCGGTGACCTGCTGATCTATTTCGACGGCCCAACAGACCAACTGAAATCAATGACCGCCGGAAGTCTTCGCCTGAAACCCGGCATGTCGCCGCACCCGCCTCACGAGCATCCGGAAGAGGAGTTTATGGTCGTGACAGAAGGCACCGGCGAAATTTCGGTCGACGGCAAGGTGACGAAAGTTGGCCCCGGATCCATGATGTACTGCGCGGCAAACCGCCTGCATGGAATCGTGAACACGGGCAAGGTTCCCTTGCTCTTCTACTTCTATAAGTGGCGCGCTTGAAACGTCCATAGACACGAAGGGCCCCCCCGCCCCATCGGCGGCCCCCAGGGTGCCGGGGTGGTTTTAGGCGAGT
>JADGHK010000686.1 GCA_019686145.1 Bryobacteraceae bacterium
AATCGCAGCCTTTGTGCTGAAGTACCGGCTGGCGCGCGTTGAAGGCAGCAAATACACGCTTGCCGAGCATGTTCACGCCGACGCCGCCCGTGCGATCCGGCTCGTCCGTAGCCGCGCCGCCGAATGGGGTGTGGATCCCGCTCGCGTTGGCTTCATCGGATTTTCTGCGGGTGGGGAAGTCGGCGGGATGATCGGCACCAAATTCGATGCTGGCCGGCCTGATGCCGAGGACCCGGTCGAGCGCTTCAGTTCGCGGCCTGACTTCAATGTGCTGATCTATCCCTGGTACCGGCCCGGCGCGATGCGCCCCGAAGAACCGCCCCTTTTCCCGATTCCGGATAACGCCCCGCCTGTCTTCATGGTGTGCACCACGGAAGACCGGTCGCACGTGATTCCGACTGTGAAGTTCTACCTGGAACTTGAGGCGAAGCGGATTCCAACGGAGATGCACATCTATGCGACAGGCCCGCATGGCTTCGCGCTGCGTCCCACCCAAAAGCGGCTGCCTGTGAATACCTGGCCGGACCGGCTCAAAGACTGGCTCGCCGAGCTGAACATTATTCCGCAAAAGAACTGACCTGTGCCTCCGCGAGGCATTTGCGGAGTACCATAGAGCGAAGCTGAGGGCGAAGGGAGCTTGTCATGATGAGAATCCCGATGCGGTGTACATTCTTGGTTGCCTGGCCGGCGCTTCTGGCATTCGGTCAGGGGCCCCTGCTGGAGGAATCTTCATTCCGCGGCGAACCTTCTGGCTGGAAGACCTGGAGTCCGCGCACCGAGTTATCGCCGCGGATGCACGTTGACGATCGATATTCGCGAGGCGGTCCGGGTGCGCTGGCAATCTCGGGAGGCGGCGTGCCCGGCGCAAGCGGGCGCTGGGAAAAATCAGTAGGCAACATCAAGCCGGGCTCCTGGTACCGCTTAACTGCCTGGTATCGGGCCGAAGGCCTGCGTGACGAGGCGAATGCCGTACTCTGCCGTCTTGCCTGGGCGGATGCGAATGGACGCAATGCGGGCCAGCCCGAGTATGCCTGGGAAACCATTGCGGAAGGCGACTGGCGGCGCCTGACGGTTGCAGCTCCTGCGCCCTCCAGGGCCTCTTCTGCCCTGATCCAGCTTTGGCTGCATAACGCGAGCACTGGCTCGATCTGGTGGGACGACATCCGGCTGGAGGAGATCCCCAAACCGGGGCCGCGCAATGTCACTGTCGCCGCGGTTCGCTACCGGCCGGGGAAAAGCAGCGGACGCGAGGAAAACATCCGCCTGTTTACGGAAATGGTCGAGAAGCAGATTCCCGGCAATGTCGATCTGATTCTGCTGCCAGAAGGCATGACAATGGTCGGCACCGGGGCAAAATACGCCGACGTGGCTGAACCCGTGCCCGGCGGCCCGACCACCAAGGCGCTAAGCGAGCTCGCCAAAAAGAGGAAAGCCTGGATTGTTGCGGGCGTCTACGAGCGCGAGAGCAACGTTATTTACAACACCGCAATTCTGGTTGACCGCGAAGGCCGCTACGCCGGCAAGTATCGCAAGGTCTACCTCCCGAGGGAGGAGATCGAGGGAGGATTGACGCCCGGTGACGACTATCCGGTATTCCAGACCGACTTTGGACGCGTCGGGATCATGATTTGCTGGGATGTGCAGTTTACCGATCCGGCGCGTGCACTCGCATTGAAGGGAGCCGAGCTGATCCTTCTTCCGATTTGGGACGGCAATCTGACGCTCACCCATGCGCGCGCGATTGAAAACAGCGTTTTCCTTGCTGCGTCGAGCTATGGGATGCCCTCCCTCATTCTGGATCCAATGGGAGAGACGATTGCTGCGTCAAAGGCCAATGGCACGGCGGCCTTGGCCACGATCGATCTCAACCGCCGCTACGAATGGGACTGGCTCGGAGAAATGCGCGGGCGCTTCATGCGCGAAGTCCGGTTGGATGTCCCCGTGCGGCGGCCGGCGCCGGGCTCGAACTGAACTCATCCGGCCAATCTGCGGCCTGAATCCGCACACTTCGCGGCTCGCGACAAAAAGCGTGACATAGGCTTGACTCCGAACGTGAATTTGGATACTGTTAGCGCTAACAATTAGTCAACTGGTGCTCGTGATGCATCCCCTTGTCCCGTTAACGATCGCAGCGCTGCTCACATCCGCCAGCCTCGTGGCTCAGCAGAACCAGCAGCAGGTGGAGTTCTTTGAGAAGAAGGTCCGGCCGATCCTGGTGAAGAACTGCCAGGGCTGCCACAACGCCAAGCTGAAAACGGCGGGGCTGGACTTGTCGACGGCCGAGGGTTTTGCTCGCGGAGGAGGCACGGGACCGCTCATCAACACAGACGATCCTCATAAGAGCCTGCTGCTCCGCGTGGTTAGTTATGAGGGGCAGTTGAAG
>JADGHK010000687.1 GCA_019686145.1 Bryobacteraceae bacterium
CAGCCAATCTGAAGAAGGTTGGAGTATCCATCTATCTGTCTCAGCAGAACGATGAGACGGTGGCGGCTGTGAATTGGGCATTGCCGGAGGCGCATTACCTCGAAACCTGGAGCGACGTCAGGGCGCTGGACGGCACTGCAACGGTACAGCAGCCGATGATTGAGCCGTTGTTCGGCGGGAAGTCGGCGGCGGAGGTGGTTGCGCTCATCAGCGGCTACAAGGATCAGCGCGCCTACGACATCGTCCGCAACTACTGGCAGAGCCAGTGGGGGGCGGACCGCGAGAAGAAGTGGCGGCGGGCGCTTCATGAAGGTTTCGTGGAAGGAACGCGTTCCGCGGAGGCGAAGCCTTCGGTGAATGCCGCTGCGGTTCTGGCTGAGCTGAACAACGGGAAGGCGCCGGAGCAGGGACTGGAGGTTGTCTTCCGTCCGAGCGCGGGCGCCTACGACGGGCGCTTTTCCAATAACGCGTGGATGCAGGAAGCGCCGGAACCGATTACGAAGCTGGTTTGGGACAACGCCGCGCTGCTGAGCCCGGCGACGGCGAAGTCGATGAACATCGAAACGGGCGACCTGCTGATCATACAGGCGCAAGGCAGGGAAGTGCCGATGCCCGCTCTGATACAGCCGGGTCATGCCGACAACTGCATCACCCTGAGCCTGGGCTATGGACGGACGCGCTGCGGCCGGATTGGCGAGGGCGTGGGTCATAACGCCGGCTTGATTCGCACAACCGGCGGCTTTTGGTATACGACCGCAAACGTCCGAAAGCAGGGTGGAAAGTATCAACTGGCGACGACACAGGAACACTTCAGCATGGAGGGCCGCCCGCTGGTGCGGGAGGCGACCCTCGAGCATTACAAGCATCATCCTGAATTCGCCAAGCACGCTGTCGAGCATCCCCCTCTGTTCTCTCTGTTCCAGGAACAGGATTACAGCAAGGGCAACCAGTGGGGGATGGTCATCGACCTCAACACCTGCATCGGCTGCAATGCCTGCATTATTGCCTGCCAGGCCGAAAACAACATTCCGGTTGTCGGCAAGGAGCAGGTGATCCGCGGACGCGAAATGCACTGGATCCGGCTGGACCGGTACTACACGGGCGATATCAACGATCCGCAGGTCGTGAGCCAGCCGATTAACTGCCAGCAGTGCGAGAACGCGCCCTGCGAGGCGGTCTGCCCCGTGGCGGCGACGGTGCACAGTCCGGAAGGTCTGAACGACATGGCCTACAACCGGTGCATCGGTACTCGTTACTGCCTGAACAATTGTCCTTACAAGGTCCGCCGCTTCAACTTCCTGGATTACCACAAGGGCCTGGAAGAGATCCGCAAAATGGTTCACAATCCGGACGTCAGCGTTCGCATGCGCGGCGTCATGGAGAAATGCAACTACTGTGTGCAGCGCATCCAGGAAGCGAAGATCGCTGCGAAGGCGGACGGTCGGCGTCCGATTCGCGACGGTGAGGTCAAGACGGCCTGCCAGCAGACCTGCCCCGCCGATGCGATCGTCTTTGGAAATATCAACGATCCGGAGAGCCGTGTGGCGAAGCTGAAAAAGCTTGAGACCAACTACGGCATTCTGGAGGAGCTGAACACGAAGCCGCGCACCACCTTTACGGCGAAGTTGCGCAACCCAAATCCGGAGCTTGCTTAATATGGCCGACGTGGCGATTGAGCCTCAACACGATCCCGTCAATCCACCCCTGGTGCTCGGGAACCCGACTTACGGAGATGTAACCAACACTGTCAGCGATATCGTTGAGCGGAAGACGCCGAAGAAGTGGTTCCTCGCTTTTGGCATCAGCGCCTCGCTCACGCTGCTTCTGGGCGCGATGCTGGGCTATCTGGTGCTCAACGGCATCGGCGTCTGGGGTAACAACAGTCCGGTTGGCTGGGCGTGGGATATTACGAACTTCGTCTTCTGGATCGGCATTGGTCACGCGGGCACGCTGATCTCGGCGATCCTGTTCCTGTTCCGGCAGAAGTGGCGCACCTCAATTAACCGCGCGGCAGAGGCGATGACCCTCTTCGCGGTGGCTTGCGCCGGCATCTTCCCGCTGTTCCACGTCGGGCGGCCGTGGAGGGCCTACTGGCTGTTCCCGGTGCCGAATCCCGAGCTGAGCATGTGGCAAAACTTCCGTAGCCCGCTGCTCTGGGACGTCTTTGCGGTTTCGACGTACGCCACCGTTTCGGCCCTCTTCTGGTACGTAGGGCTTGTGCCGGACCTGGCGACGCTCCGCGACCGGGCCGCGGACAAGGGCCACAAGATCCGGAAGTACATATTCGGCGTACTGAGTCTGGGATGGCGTGGATCGGCAAAGCACTGGAAGCATTACGAGATGGCCTATCTCATTCTGGCCGGCCTTTCGACGCCGCTCG
>JADGHK010000688.1 GCA_019686145.1 Bryobacteraceae bacterium
TGATCTTGCCGATTCCTTTCTCACACGTCGGATATGCAATCTCCACACCCGCCGCAGGTTCCGCGGGCGCCATCCCCACTGCCTGCCCGGAACTCATACTGCCACTTCCTTCGCAGCCTTTCGCGTGGCGGCGACGAGGTTAGCGGCTCGCAGAAGCGAATCAAAAGTTCCGGCATCCGTCCACCACCCTTCGAGGAAATTGAACCTCATCGTTCCTTCACGGATATAGGCGTTGTTAACATCGGTGATCTCCAATTCGTTCCGTTTCGACGGGACCAAACGCCGGATCTTTTGAAAGACCGTCGCGTCATACATGTAAATTCCCGTGACCGCGTAGTTACTACGAGGATTGGCTGGCTTTTCCTCGATGTTGATGATACGGCCGTCCTGAATCTCAGCTACGCCGAAGCGTTCCGCGTCCGGCACTTCCTTCAAAAGGATGCGAGCTCCTTCCGGCTGCTTGCGAAACTCCTCAACCGCGTCACGAATGCTTCCCTCGATGATGTTATCGCCAAGGATCACACAAAGTTTCTGGCCATCTGCGAAATGTTCCGCGAGGGCCAGAGCCTCCGCAATTCCGCCTTCTCCTTCCTGGTAGGTGTAATCCAGGTGCGAAAGCCCAAAATCCTTTCCGTTCGCCAGCAGGCGAAGGAAATCTCCGGCATTTCTTCCCCCAGTAACGATCAGGATGTCACGAATTCCCGCATCCACCAACGTCTGGATAGGGTAGTAAATCATCGGCTTGTCAAAGATCGGTAACAGATGCTTATTCGTGATTTTTGTCAGAGGGAAAAGGCGGCTGCCGGTACCGCCGGCGAGAACAACACCTTTCATTCCTACCTCCACGGCAAAGTGGCGGACGCGATAACTTTCCATGATACAATACCGCCGCGATGGCAGTATACAAGTGGCAGGATGTCGAAAACGAACCAATGAACCCCTTGCTGAACCGCAGGGTGATTCACGGCCTCTCCATGACGGTGGCGAAGCTTACGCTGAAGAAGGGAGCAGTCGTACCGAGACATAGCCATCCAAACGAGCAGATTTCGATGGTCGAGTCCGGGAAACTGCTGTTCATCATGGACGATGGCGAGAGGCTGGTGGAAGCCGGACAGGTGATTGTAATTCCACCGAACCAGCCGCACAGAGTGGAAGCCGTGGAGGACAGCGTCGCGACTGACCTTTTCTCCCCGGTCCGGGCGGACTGGCAGAACGGCAACGACGCCTACTTGCGCAGCGCCGGGGCGAGCTAGTACACGGTCAGCTCACAATCCTTCAGGAAGCGCTTCCTGAGCCGTGCCGCCCAAGCCGGAAATGGCGTATAGATTCTTTCGGATCGTCTCGCAGATTTCCTCGAGTGGCAGATCGTTCTCGTCGTAGCCGAACGGCCCCTCAATCTCTACGCCAATTTCCTCGATCCCGAAAAAGACGTAGCTGACTACGAGAACATCCAGGATCGTTGCCCATCCAAACGTATCAACGAGTGCGAAAGGCAGCGTGAAGCAGTAAAGAACCAGCGCACGCCGGAGGTGGACAACGTAAGCAAACGGCAAGGGTGTCTTGCGAATCCGCTCGCACCCTCCCATGTAGTCGACCAGGAGTTCGACATTGCGGTCGAGCGCCATTTGGATGATGTCCGTGATGGCGCCACGACGACGCGCCTCGTTCAGGCATTCGCTCATCCTCGCGGTGACAGCCATTGCGGGGTGCTGAGCAGAGATGATCGCAAGCCTGTCGGAGGGCGAAAGTTCTTTCTCGAATGGCCCGAGATCGGAGACGCCGCGCAGTCCGCTCATCGTCGCCCAGGGAAACAGTGCGGTCCAACGAGTGAGCTGAAGAAGAAGCTCCGGCTCATTCTTCAGGTGGATGGCAGCCGCGCGTATCAGATTGCGGGTTTCGTTGACAATTCCGCCCCAAAGCTTGCGCCCTTCCCAATAACGGTCGTAAGAAGAGTTCGTTCGAAACACAAGAAGCAAGCCCAGAGCGAAGCCGACGAGCGTGTGCAGCAACGAGGACATCGAGATATTGGTCACGTACTTGTGCACAAACACAACAAGCGTGGACCAAACGACGCACAGAGCCACGCGACCGCTAATCTCGCGGACCAGTGAGCCTCGGATGTCAAAGAAGTGATCCAGCCACTTGTGCGGATCGTAATGAATCATATCGCCTGAGTCTCTGAAACAGTCTCCCCAGAAACATCGTCTATTGCCGTCAGCCTGTAATGCAACCTCAGGCGGGCGATCGCTAAGTTCATCACCTTCAAGTACATTCGAATCCAGTAAAGGCGTCTACCAGGCAGGAAGGGTGCAATGCGGGATCAAGAATTGCTCCTTCTGTGCCTGGCACATTTGAATTGGGACCATGTCTGGCAG
>JADGHK010000689.1 GCA_019686145.1 Bryobacteraceae bacterium
GCCCTTGCCCTCCGCCCTTCACCCCCGCGTTTGAGGAGGATAGAATATCCTGCTGAATTATTGGAGTTCTCGTGACTCGACTCTTCGCAGTGTGTCTCCTCGCGGCGGCTGTGCTGGGGCAGAGCAGCAGCGCTCCTCAAGCCAGAATTGTCGTTGATTACCCGATCAATGGATCGATCTTTCCTCCCGATTTCGCGCCTCCCACGTTTCTTTGGCGCGATCCGGCTGATGCAGCCGTCTCCTGGCGCATTGACATCAGCTTCGGGGACGGATCGCCGGCCTTGCGCGCTGTTTCACAGGGCGAGCGGATGCAGATCGGCGAGATCGATCCGCGCTGCCTGGGGCCCACGAACGAACCTCCAAAACTGACGGCGGAGCAGGCGGGAGCCCGGACGTGGAAGCCCGATCCCGCCCTTTGGGAGGCCATCAAGAAGGGCTCCGTGCGGAAGCCCGCCATGATCACGATCACCGGAATGCGGGATGGGAAGGCGGTTTCCAAGGGATCCGTTACCATCCAGACCGCCAAGGATCCCGTCGGCGCTCCCATCTTCTTTCGCGACGTGCCGCTTATGCCTGCGGAAGTGGAGAAGGGGGTAATTAAACCTCTGCCGAAATCGGCGCTACCCCTTGTCGCCTGGCGGCTGCGCTATGTGAACGAATCGTCAAGCCGGCTGCTCATCGAGAATCTGCCGACCTGCGCCAACTGTCATTCCTTTTCTCGCGACGGCAAGACGATGGGCCTCGATCTGGACGGCCCCCAAAACGACAAGGGACTCTACGCGCTTGTTCCCATTCAGCAGAACGTATCCATCCGGACGCAGGACGTTGTGGCCTGGAGTTCTTTCCGCGGAAAGCTGGGAAGTAAGATCCGTGTGGGCTTCATGTCGCAGGTCTCTCCCGACGGCCGTTACGTTGTGACGATGGTGAACGGGGCGGATGTAACTCCGCCAGCGTCTCCGAATGCTCCGCTGCTGCCCAAGGACGTCGGGGGCAACTTCTACGTCGCCAACTTCAAGGACTATCGCTTTCTCCAGGTCTTCTACCCGACGCGCGGCATTCTCGCCTGGTACAGTCGCGAAACGGGCAAGCTGCAGCCGCTTCCTGGCGCCGATGATCCGCGGTATGTTCACACGAATGCAGTATGGAGCCCGGACGGTAAGTATCTGGTATTCGCGAGAGCGGAAGCTCGCGATCCGTACATTCCCGGCAGAAGCCTCGCCAAGGTCGCCAACGACCCGAATGAACTCCCGATTCAGTACGACCTCTACCGCATTCCTTTCAACGATGGGAAAGGCGGCAAGCCCGAGCCAATTGCCGGGGCTTCCCGCAACGGCATGAGCAACAGCTTCCCGAAGATCTCGCCCGACGGCCGCTGGCTGGTCTTTGTGCAAGCCAGGAACGGGCTGCTGATGCGTCCGGATAGCAAGCTGTACATTGTCCCGGTCACGGGAGGCAAGGCTCGGCTGATGAGATGCAACACGCCGTTGATGAACTCCTGGCATAGCTTCTCGCCCAACGGCCGCTGGATGGTGTTCTCGTCGAAGAGCCGGTCGCCCTACACGCAGATGTATCTGACGCACATCGATGAGAACGGCAACGATAGCCCGCCGATTCTGATCGAGAACGCCACTGCGGCAAACCGCGCAGTCAACCTCCCGGAGTTTGTCAACATCCCTCCCAACGGCTGGCTGACGATGGAGGCGCCCGCGACGGACTTCTACCGGCGTGCCGACGCCGCGCTCGAGATGCTCCAGTCCGGCCGCCGCCAGGAGGCAGTTACGGAGCTCAGGCGTCTGGTGGAAATGGATCCGGAAGACACGATGGCGCTCAACAATCTTGGGGCTGCGTTGTCGGAAATTGGAGATTTTGAAGGGGCGGCCGCCCAGTTCAAGAAGGCACTTTCCATCGATCCTGACAATTACAAGGCCTACAGCAACCTCGGGGTAGCCTTCGGGAGGATTGGAAAATTCGATCAGGCGGAGATTCAGTTCAAAAAAGCGCTCTCCATCAACCCAGACGACGCAAGGACCCATAGCGCCTATGGCGGAGTGCTGTTTCAGAGCGGGCGGCTGGAGGACGCCCGTGTCTATCTCGAAAAGGCGCTCGACATCAACCCTGCCGATGCAGACGCGCACAACAATCTCGGCGGCATCTTTGCGAGAGCGGGCAACTTCGACGAAGCCATCCGGCACTTCACGAAGGGATTAGAGTTCGAGCCACGATCCGTGGTACTGCATTACAACCTGGGCCGTGCGCTGGCAGCCAAGGGAAGGCTGAACGAAGGAATCCATCACCTGGAGCAGGCTGTCGCGTTTGGCGGCTCCAGTGAAACGGTGATCCTTGAACGGCTCGCGGCGATGTACGCCGATGC
>JADGHK010000690.1 GCA_019686145.1 Bryobacteraceae bacterium
ACGCCAGCCAGACGAGCCGCTTCCTGAACAAGCGCCGCGCCTTTCCCCGGATCGTCGGAGGCCAGCGTGAGAATGGGGCCGTGCTCGGAAAATCCAGACGTGTCCGGCAGCTCAACCCCGTCAAAAACAACGCTAATCCGAGCCTCAGGAAGCCCTGCCGCGCGGAGGCACTCCTTCACGGTTTCCGAAATTGCGATGTAATGAACAGGCCTGCCGTACTTCCATCGCGATGCCCAGGTTCCTTTGACGGGAAACGCGACGCGGCGGGAGACCAGCAGCGGAGCGCGGGAAAACAGAGCCGCAAGCGTGTGCGAGCGCGCGTCGTGCGCATGCACGAGGTCGAAGCGCGCGGAACGCGCCAGGAGGCCGCTCCAGCTCAGGGGCTCGACTGGCAGCCCTTTTGCAGCCGCCTTCTCAAACAAGGGCGACGAAGGAGGAGCAAGCAGCAGGACGGAGTGCCCCGCTGCGGCAAGACCACGCAGCAGATGATAAACCTGCCACTGTCCGCCCCGCATCCCGGCGCCGCTGTCGAGGTGAAGGATCCGCATCAGCTCATGTTCTTCGCTTTGGCATATTTCAGGAAGTTATAGAGGGCCGCCATATAGGCGATTGCAAGCCCCTCGGGCCCGTCCAGGAAACCTCGCTTTAAAAAGTACGTCCGGAAGAAGGTCCAAGGCGGATTGAGCAGCAGGTGGTGCCACCGGACCGGCTGATGCAAAGCAACGATTTGCTCCGCCGCCAGCGTCGTATACCGGTCCATCGATTTCAGGTGCTCCGAAAGGGACCCGCAGGTGAAATGAAGGAGATTGGACTGCAAGTGCCCAACGCTCCCATCCACCCGCACGGACTCATGCACAAAATCTCCCACCCACCGGGCTTTCCGGCGGTCAAACAGTCTCACCTTCCGGTCCGGGTACCAGCCGGAATGGAGAATCCAGCGGCCCAGATATTGCGCCAGACGCGGCACGGTGTATGCGTCGTAAGACGGCCCCGTCTTCTTCAGTTGCCAGATCTCCGCTTCCAGCGACTCGCTGAGCGATTCATCCGCATCGAGCGACAGGATCCAATCGTAGCTGGCCTGCTCCGATGCCAGATTCTTTTGGCCCGCATACCCGCGCCAGCAGCTCTCGATCACCCGGGCGCCAAGCTTCGATGCGATCTCAACGGTACGGTCATTCGATCCGCTGTCGACCACGACAATCTCGTCGCAGCAGCGCAGGCTCTCGATCGCCCTTGCGATATTTCGCTCTTCGTTAAACGTAATCAGCGTCGCCGAGATCTTCATTGCCCCGGAGTCACCGCAGCGGATTCCGTGATGCTGTTGTAGACAACCGGCTCAGGAATAAAACAGAGCAGGAACAAAACCAGAGCGAGTACTCCTAACCGGCGCCGTCCGTCTCCGATGTCCGAATGGTCGACGATTGGGAAGTGCCGCCGGGCAAAGATCAGGAACAGGGCGCCCCACAGGGCCCATGGCCAGTAAAGCAGGCCCATGGGAATCAAAGCAATGCACGCGAACGTCGAGATGCGGATGTGCTTATCGCCGAAAAAGGCGTAAAGGATGTGGCCACCATCCAACTGGCCGATCGGAAGCAGATTCAGCGCCGTGGCCAGCAGTCCTACCCAAGCGGCGCGCGCAACCGGATGCAGATAGATGTCTCCGGCAGGCACTCCGGGAAAGATCAGCCACTCCAATGCGCGGAGCAGGAGCGGGGTTCCGAAGGACATATCTCCCTGCGCCGCAATGCCCGGGATGACCTTTGAATAGCTCAAGCCGATGGCGAGCGCCGGAAGCAGAAACACAAAACCTGCAAGCGGCCCGGCGATGCCAACGTCAAAGAGGATCTTGCGTGAGAATATTGGCGAACGAAAACGGATAAATGCACCGAGCGTTCCAATGAAAGTCGGCGCGGGGAGGAAATACGGCAGGCTCGCGTCGATCCGGTAGTACAGGCAAGCCAGATAGTGCCCCATTTCGTGCGCCAGCAAGATCGTCATCAGCGTCAGGGAATAGGGCAGCCCGTCTTTCAGCAGAGACGGCTCGCCGAGAAGCCTCAGGAACAGGGCGACATCGTTGTCCAGATCGAACGCCGGAAGGTTGCGATGAAAGCTGTAAGAGAAGCGGGCCCCAAGGACGGTCGTGGTGAACAACGTCAGCACGAGCAGGAGCACATGGACCCAGTAGCGAGGCTGGGTCCTGGGCCACGATGGGGAAATCACGCTCCGTTCGCTTCGCACGAAGCGATCAGGATGCGGCACGCCCGGCCCCACCGGAGCGCGCGGTCCGAATGGCGAGGGTTGAGAGCCCTGCGAAGACACGAATGTGGGCGACTACTGCAGCGTCTGCAGCTCCTTGCCCGGTTTGAAG
>JADGHK010000691.1 GCA_019686145.1 Bryobacteraceae bacterium
CTCCACATATACACCGCTGGACGTTGTCGTAAAGCTGAAAAAGTTCTCCATTGAGACATCCGTCGAGCACGTATATACATCGGCGATGGCCACGGCGGAATTTGTGCACAAGCAGAAGCCGAACGGGACAGCATTTGTCATTGGGGAAGGCGGTCTGCTGAATGCTCTCAACGAAGTCAGTTATGCAATTACCCGGGAGTCGCCCGACTACGTGATTGTTGGAGAGGGGCGGATTCTGAACTACGAACTCCTTGAACAGGCGCACCGTTTCATTGCGGCGGGCTCTGGCTTGATTTCAACAAATGCGGATACCTGGTGCCCCACGGATTCCGGGCCTCGTCCTGGGTGTGGCGCAATCGTCGCACTGTTAGAGGCGGCAAGCGGCAGGAAAGCCTACCACGTCGGCAAGCCGAATCCGTTCATGATGCGGGCAGCGCGCAAGCGCATCGGGCTGAGCACGGACGAAGTCATTATGATCGGCGACACGATGGAAACAGACATTCGCGGAGCCACGGATCTGGGCTTTCAAAGCATTCTGGTGCTGACGGGCTCTACGACTCTCGAGTCAATGAAAGAATATCCCTTCCGGCCCACACGCGTTGTGAAATCGATTGCGGAACTCGTTCCGGGGCGGGAGCGGAAATCCAGCGACGCGGCTGCTTAACACTGGATTTAACTGGTTGTGGAGGAGGTCCAGAATTCCCACAAGACCTTCTCTGGCGCCCTTAACACGAGTTGAGGGTCTCCCGGCGCCTCCAGGGAAATTGTGTATTCAGCCAAGCCGTCCTCGAGGAAGAACTTGACGGAGTCGGTGTCGTGCAGCTTTAGCGTACCGCGTCCGAGTGAAGTACGCGTCATGCCCATGAGCGCGTCCACCATGCACAGTCTTGATGCCGGCGCCGCGATCCGCCAGCGCTCCGGCTCCCCCATGTCGTGGAACCGGACACGGTAATCCTCTACGATACGGACGCCGAGCGCCAGGTCCGCGCACTGCTCTCCGTGAAAGTTGCACGCCTGGATCCAGAGGGATTCCTGAAGAGCTTCGCGCGTTGCGGGAAGGCCGATCCGGCTGTTTCCTGCCGAGAAGATCGCGTCTCTCGTGACGAAGTAGGGCTTCAAGTCGAGGACAGGCGTTCCGTCAATGAAGTCGAGGCGCTCTACCTGAATGAGCCGGCCCTCCACGTTCCTGACGCGGCAAGCTGTCAGACCGATCGGGTTTGGCCGGGCTGGTGAGCGCACCGCAAACACTCCGTGCAATCCTTCCGGGCCTTGGTCGCTGACGCCGCGCGGGGTCACCTGAAGTATGTCGCGCTCAGCCTGATCCAGCCATGCGAGGACCCAGATGTGGCTGTGCTTTTCGAACCGGAGCAGACCAGCCTCAAAGCCGGGCAGCAGTTCGATGGCGGCGGGGGCGCCGAGCGTCGGCATCTCTTTCCGGGTTTTGATCGCCGAGCGCACCACGCCGATTTGCCTCAACTCCATGAAGCCAGTGTAGCGGCTCCGCCGCTATAATTTGAATTGGCGAGCCAGCTCAGGGGAAGAAAGCGGCACTGGTGTTTGAAGTTGTAGAACATACCGCGGACATTGGCTTCCGTGCCTCCGGCCAGACTGAGCTTCAGATGCTGGAGGAGGCGGCCAAAGCGCTCGTCTCCATTGCTGTCGAGCTCGACGACATTGAACCCAAACAGCATTACGAGCTCGAGGTTTCCGGGGAAGATGCCGAAACGCTCCTCGTGAACTGGCTTAGCGAAGTGTTGTACTACCTCGACGGAAAACGAGTCGCGCTGTGCCGGTTCGCAGTCCACGAAGCGGACGGAGGCCGGATCAAAGCAGAAGCCTGGGGCGAACCGAGGGATCCGAAAAAGCACCGCACCAAAATTGTTGTCAAGGGCGTGACGTGGCACCAGTTGCGGGTCTGGCGCGACGACAAGAACTGGAACTGTCAGGTCATCCTGGATATCTAGAGTCTGTGGAGAGCATTCAACTGCACACGGAAAACGGTCTGCGCTATCGCATCGATCGCGATGAGCGCCGGGGCATGCGGGCCGACGTCGTCGTGTATGCGAATCAAAACCTCCTGGAGCAGATTCGCCGCGACCTCTCGCTACAGCAAGCCATGAACGTTGCAACGCTGCCCGGAATCGTCGGCCCCAGCCTCGCCATGCCGGACATTCATCAAGGGTATGGATTCCCGATCGGCGGTGTGGCGGCCACGGATTGGCAGGAGGGCGTCGTGTCGCCGGGCGGCGTGGGCTTCGATATTAACTGCGGCGTCCGGTTTGTGAGGACCACGCTCGAAGAGTCCGATGTCCGGCCCCGGCTGCGCGAGCTGGTAAACCAGGTATTTCGGGATGTGCCATGCGG
>JADGHK010000692.1 GCA_019686145.1 Bryobacteraceae bacterium
CAATGACTGGCCGCTGCATTCTCTCCAGATGCACTACGGCGCGCAAATGGCATACAGGGTCTCGCAGCACGGCGCGGCTGTGAGAGTGGAAGGCAGGGCGGGCTCGCGGACATGCGTCTTCGAATCCGAAAAGCCTGAACTCGTTGCGCGCAATCTGCTCGGTGGGCCGCCCGCCTATGTCGTGGTTGAACCCGCCGGCTCACTCGCAGGCGCTTAACCGGAAATCCTCCTCTATTCACGACCAAATTGGTCGCATATGCTATCATGTTGTTGTGCCAAAAGTAACTTTTCTGCCCGCAAACGTGACCGTTGACTATGATCCTGACACGATGCCCTATTCCGAGCACGGGAAAAAGGGCTCGTTGTTGGATATAGCGCTGAATCACGGAATCCAACTGGAGCACGCCTGCGGCGGAAGTTGTGCTTGTACCACGTGTCATGTGGTGGTGAAAGAAGGTGACGCCAACCTTTCGGAAATGGAGGACGACGAGGCGGACCGCCTCGACATGGCTCCGGGACTGACGCTGCATTCCCGCCTTGGGTGCCAGTGCGTCGTGAAGGGTGATGTAGTGGTAGAGATTCCTTCGTGGAACCGGAACTACGTGAGCGAGGGCGGGGGATCCATCAATCTTGGAGATGCGATTCCCGCTGCGAAGCGGTAGAGCAATTGTACCCTTTCATACAATTGCAGGCGGTTCTGTCAGGAGCCGCCTCCTTCTTTTTTTAAGGTCGCTACAATCGAATGGTGGAAAAGCGTCGAATGTGCCCGCACTGCCGGGCGTTTGTTACCATCGACGATCGCGTCTGCCCGTACTGTGACGCTCAACTCGAGCCGCGAAGGGTGTACCGCGAGCCGTCTTCCGGGGCCATTCTTGGCCGGATGATTCCCCAGGCTCACTTCACGACGATGATGATCATCACCATCAACATCGGGCTGTATCTGGTGATGGTGGCATACAGCATGAGCGCGGGGAACGACTCAGCCTTGATGAATCTGGACCCTCAGACGCTGGTGCAGTTCGGGGCCAAATATCAACCGTTCATTGTCCTCGGTGGGCAATGGTGGCGGTTGATCACCGCCGGCTTTCTCCACCTCAGCCTGCTCCACATCCTCATGAATTCGTGGGTCCTGTTCGATCTCGGCGCACAGGTCGAAGAGCTCTATGGGACCGCGCGGTTCATCGCCATTTACTTCTTTTCGACCGCGGCTGGTTTTTTTGCGAGCCTCACGTTTACCGCGGCGCTGTCGGCCGGGGCGTCTGCCGGTCTTTTCGGCTTGATCGGAGCAATGATTGCCCTGAGCTTGCGTGACAAGACTGGCATGGGGTCAATGATACGGGGCCTTTACATCCGGTGGGTGATCTACGTCACGATCATTGGACTTTTCCTCGGCGCGGATCATGCGGCCCACTTCGGCGGAGGAATTGCGGGCTTCGTCCTTGGCTACATCACAGGCACGCCGAGCGCTTTCGGCGGCACGGTGGAGAAAGTGTGGCGCGGGGTGGCCGCAATTGCGGTGTTTCTCACCGTGATGTCGTTTGCCAAGATGGTGCTCTTCGTGCTGCGATAAGGGTAGCTCCGGTTGATACTGAAATCGTGCGTCTCATCGCCCTTTTGGCCGCAGCGCTCCTGGTAGGGTGCCAGCCGCCGCCCCCGCCGGTGGAGCCTCCAAAACCCGATCCCACAAAAGAGTCTTGGTACGCAGAAGCGGTCCAGGAACTGGTGGAACTGAACCGGCAGGCAAGTGAGCTCTTTCGCAAGGGGAAGGCGGACGAGGCCTCCAATCTCGTTATGAAGGGACAGCCGCTCGCAAATCGGGTACTCGGCGTCCCGAGCCCGACTATGGAGGCGGCCGTAGCTGCGTCGGATCTCGATGAGCTTTACGGGAGAATGCTCTTTTCCAATGGGCATTATGGGTGGGCGCGATTGTTTTTCCAGAAGATCGCCGCCCGGTGGAAGACGTGGACACCCCAGACCGAAGAAACGATACGCCGCCGAAAAGCAGCCGAAGCGGCGATCGCTGAGTGCGACCGGCGGCTGGCCATGTGAGGCCGGCCGGTCCAGGCTCTACTTATCGTATTCCTCAAACAGTCCCGAGCGTCCCACTCGCTCTCCCTTGAAAAACAATCCTGAAATCCGTTCGGTGGAGGAGATGTCTTTGAGGGGATCGCCGTCGACAAGCAGCAGAGTCGCTTCGCGGCCCTCTTCAATCGACCCGATGCGATCTCCGGCGCCAAGCCGGCGCGCTGCTTCAACCGTCGCCGCGTGAAGCGCTGCTTCTGCCGGGATTCCCGCCTCCACCCACAGCGCCATCTCCCGGTGAATCGAAGGGCCGTGGAAGACCAGCGGATTGCCGGAATCG
>JADGHK010000012.1 GCA_019686145.1 Bryobacteraceae bacterium
GCTGAATTGCCGCTTCGGCGGGAGCCCCATCGATAAGCCGACCGCATTCAACTGTTCGGCGGTCGCGCCTACCACCTTGCCCATACGATCGAGGTTCGCGAGTTCCCAGTTGCGCCACACGAATAGGTGAAGGCGGCTGGGAAAGTAGTCAGCTGGCAGCGGAGCTATCTCTCCAGGCTCCTGGCCGTCCAGCCGCAATCCGGCAACGGCAGGGGCGAGCACAGCCCCGGGGACGGTCTGCAGGAATGATCTTCGCTTCATAGGATTCAGGCGCGAACGCCTCCGACCTCCTCAAGCAGATACCGGCACGCAGCCAATTTTTCACGGATGTCGAGCGGCAGAAATACATATCCGATCGAGGCTTCGAACCCGATGCGGGAGTCCCGGGCGCACAGTGCAAGAAAACGCTCAGCCGCGCGGAGCTGCTGCTGAAGGCTGCGCCGCGCTTCCGCTGATGCAATGCCCGAGCGATTGCGCTCGAGGTAAAACGTGACTTCCGCCGCAATGCTGTCAAAGTACAATCCGGCCGCTTCCGTTACCACCGCATCCTGCTCTGCAAGCTCGCGCTGCGAATCGTTCATCTCCGCTATAGCGGCACGAAACAACTCGACGCCCCGGCGCCATTCATTGCCCATCTTGCGGAAGAGAGCAGACACCCGCTCAGGACCGAATGGTTCCGTCCAACCGAGTGTATCGAAACTGTTCAGGATCCGAGCGGACAAGCCGCTCGGCTTTGGATAAAGCCGGTGGGCCGGACCTTCGAGTACGAAGCTCGAATAGACGAGCGCATTCGAAAAAGGATACGTGCGAAACGCGTCAGAGAAGATCTTCCAGGCAGTACGAACCTTCGGCGCGGCTTTACGGCCATACCTCCGGCGAGCAATCTCGAGAACCGGATCGGACGCGCCTCCCTTCTGCGAACTCATCAGATGAACAAGTTCCCAGTTCATTGACGGACATGAGCCCAGCGTCCAGGACAGCATTCCGCCGCTGAGCTCGTGCCTGCGGAAAGCCCGCATCTTCTCGGCAATAAGGTCGAGGACCGGGAGGAAGGGAACAGTCGCTAGCTCCCACGTCGTTCCGACTTGCGTTTTTGCCATCACTGGCAAACCGCGTTTTCGTGCCAGCGCCAAGTGTGCGGAGGCCCGGGGCGACGGACCTGGCACCGAGATCGAGTACTCGTCCACCTGCGCCTTCGCTCCCAGGCGCACGATCGGGGTACCCCGCTCGAAATCAACCTGCAAAGTCACGCCTTTGGGAAGTGCAGCGATAATACCTGCCTGCGGATCGTCTTCGATGATTCCCCAACTCCAGTCCCACGCGATCACTTCGGCGTCCGGCTTGGCCTCATGAACACCGCGCTCCACGGCGGCAACCACTTCGCCGATCACTTCTGCGGCCGGGCGCCTGCTGCACCGCGGGCATTCCGGAGTGCGCGTAAGGGAGTAACAGTTCGTCGGATTCTCGGAGGCAGTGATGAGGATCACGCCTTCGAGTTCAGGCACGCTGCGAAAGAGATCGCGCGTGCCGGCAAAAAGAAACTCACGCGTCGCAGGCGCGCTGGTGCACATACACCGCAGTCCGTCTCCGGGACGTCCCGGAGCGCCTCTCAACTCAGGATGGCGTTCATAAAACTCCTCCCGAACCGCGCGAGGCTCATTCAAGTACACGTAAACGCCGAGGCCCGCGCTTGCGCACTGGTCAACGATCCACCGCAATCGCTCCAGCCGGTGCGGCTTCGGCTCAAACAGCTTGGTCGGTACAAGGTCGCGGAGGAGTGCATGCAGCCAGATCGCAGACACGCCGTGGGCGGCCTTGCGCTGGAGCAGGCCCTGCGGATAGTACCGTTGATAATCATCCAACGCGAGGATGTCGCCGTACGGGCAGAAATAAGGATAGGCGATCGTGGCGGGCCGCTTGCGTGTGCGTTGCACGGGCGGTGTCGCTATCGGTTCAGCCAGCGCTCGTTCGAATGCGAACCTTGGCTCCGTAGTGCCGGTCTGCGGCGGCGGTTCGAACCAACGCAGTGGTTTGCCAACCGTAGCACCGGAGCCAGGGCGAATGGTCTGGACAGCAGGTTGCGTGCTCAAGTGCGCCCGATAGAAGGCGTCGTGATCGAGCAGTGTCTCAAGTTCCGGTCTCGTCATCCCGATCATCGAGAGGATCTGTTCTTTCGGAACGAAGAACCAGTTCCTGCGCAGAACAGCGAATCGCAAGCGTTCGTCATACTCGCGCGCAGCATCGTCATCCCCGAGATACATTTCACGGCCGAGTTCCCGAACCGCGGACGTGGAGCAGCCGAGCGCCGATGCGATCCGGTCTGCCGGCACGAGGTCCCAATTCCTCCACACGAATTGGTGTGCCGGCGAAGGGAAGTACGGCTGTAGTTCAGGCCGCGGCGCCCCTTGAAGAAGGGATGCCGCGGAACCGAACAGAAGACGTCTGCGAGAGAGCATGAGCCTGGCTCAGAACTCGAGGCGAAGACCGAACTGAAACCGTCGTGGATTGTTCTTGCCGAAGATCCGGCCAAAGTTGGGATCCACAACCGAAGTAGAGGGAGAGTTCCAGTTCTGTATGTTGAATACGCTGTACGACTCTGCCCGGAAATCGATGCGGACGTTCTCGAGCCGGAACTCGCGCCCCAGCGACATGTCCCAGAACTGCGCGGACGGTCCGGGGATGATGTTGCGTCCGGACGTGCCGAAGCGGTTCGGCGCAGGCTCCACGAAGCAACCCGTATCGAAGAAGCGGTCCATCGTGGGGTTGTCGAGTCGTCCGTCGCAGATTCGATTCGGGCGCGCCCGGGTGAAGGTCGCCGCGACATTCGGCCAGGAAGTCGGCATCGACGGGCTTAGCGGCAGACCCGAGCGGTATTGCGTGATTCCGGAAAGACGCCATCCGCCAAGCAGCTTTGATCCGATTCCGCTGGTCGCCAGCCACTTGCCCTCGCCGAACGGCAGCTCCCAGATGTAGCCGATCGAAAGGTAGTGGCGAACATCAAAGTCCGATAGGCCGCGGTCCAGCCGGAGATTTCGTGCGTCCTGGTTGTCCCAGCCGCCGCTGTTGGACGAGAAGACGTCGATCGACTTGCTCAACGTGTAGCTTGCGGTCAGGTCGAAGCCCCCACTGAACCGGCGCCGGACGTGGATATAGCCGCCGTTATATGCGGATGTGGCGCTGTTGCCCTGCAGCAGGATGTCGCTAAAGAACGGATATGGCCGGCGCTCCTGCAAGGATTTCGGATTCGCGGGATCGAGGAGCTCGGCCTGGTTGATATTGAATGGAGCCATCAGGTGCCGGCCAAGGAACGCATTGTAGCCGGCGCTGATCAGCCAGTTTTCCCCAACCTGCCGCTCGATGGAAAGCGTCGCCTGATGCACGTATGACTGAGGCGCGTTGATATCCGGAGTCACGAACAGAGTGCCCTGCGTAATCTCTCCGATTGCCGGAGGCGGGAAGAGCTGCGTATCCAGAGTGGTCGGCGTCAGGAGCGACGGATCGTTCGTTACGTTGCTGTTGTTTGTGAACGGAGGTCCGCCGAATCCCAACGACGAGAAGATCTGGAAATTCGCCATGCCTTGCGTGTAGTAGATGCCGTACGCCGCGCGCACGGTGGTCTTCGGCGTCGCAAGCCAGGCGAAGCTGATACGCGGCGAGAAGTTCGTCTTCTTCCAGTTGCGGAACATGCCGCGCGGGACCTCATCGCTCAGCGTCGTGTAGTCCTGCTGGAAGTTCACCGGGTCCTTCAATGCGAAGACAAGCTTGCCCGCATTCTGATCAAAGGCCACGAGCCGGTTGTACCGTTCCACCGGAGGCGTCCAGTAATCCCACCGGATGCCCACCGTCAGAGTGAATGTGCGCGTGAGCTTAATCTGATCCTGGGCGAACCAGCCATAGTACTCGGTGTTCAGCAGCGGTGAGAATCCGGTCGGGTTGCCTGATGCAGATGTAAACGCGCCGAGCAGAAAGTCAGCCATGCCCGCTCCACCCGGACCGCCCGGCGCCTGCCTGGTAAAGCTCCCGTCGTATGTGATACTGCCCCGCGGGAAGATGCCGTTCTTTTGCGGGTACTGAATCGCCTGGATGGTGCCGCCGAGGTCGACCGTATGGCGGCCGGTAACAAACGAGAAGTTCTCATTAACTCCGATCCGCGTCGTAATGCGGTACAGGTTGAACAGTGCTGTACCGGGCACAGACACGCCTGTCACTCCGATAGCGGGCAGGCCGAAGAACGTCGGATCGCGGCTGACATTCCGCAGCCCCAGCACTTCTCCCGCGATATCTTCACTGGTCGGCACCGCCCCATAGTTCGTTACCGAGCGGAAGAACCCGAGCCTGAGCTGATTCACAATGCGGCTGCCAATCGGCTGCGTCCACTCCGTCGAAGCAGTCTGTCCAGTCAATGGCTGCGCGAACCCGGCAAACCTCGAAAGTCCGTAGGAGTAGGATCCGACATCATCCCAGAAGTACTTCAGAAACAACTTTCCTTCCTTCGGCAGCATCTGGTCGACCCGGACCAGGAATTGTGTATCGTCGTTCTGCTGAGACCCGAACCTGGAGAGATTTGGCTGGCCAAAAGCGGCGCCGGGCAGATTCGGCAGGGGCACGTACTGCTTGTACTTCTGTGCGACAGGGCTGAGCAGGCTCGCCGGGATGCGGTTGCCCGGGAACGGCCGGCGCGTATTGGTAACCGGGTCGACATCGAACGGGTTATAGATGGTTTGGGGATACGTTGAGAAGTCGCCGGACCATTGTGCTTCTGTCGGTACGATCGCAAGCTGATTGCTTCCGGAACGCTGCCTCGTGATTTGATAAGAACCGAAGAAGAACGTTTTGTTCCGGCCGTTATAAACGCCCGGGAGCATCACGGGACCGCCAAGCGTGAAGCCGCCCTGATTGTAAACCAGCGGCGGCACGGCGAGGGCGCCCGCCGAGCGCGCGTTCGTGGCCCGGTTCTGGTGGAAATAGAAGAGCGAGCCGTGGAAGTCGTTTGTCCCGGACTTCGAGTTCGTGTAAACGACCGACGGTGATCCGCCAAACTGAGCCGAGTCATAACCCCGCACGATGCGGTAGCTTTGCAGCGCCTCCACTGACGGCTGATACAACGCGCCCCCGTAAATGGGGTCACGCACGTCGAAGCCATCTTCAATGAATCCGGTGAACTCGGGGGGACCGCCGGAGACGTTGGCACTGATCGGCTTGAAAGAAGCGCCGCCGGTCTGGCCTTGGCCGAAAACCACCGTGCCGATGTTGCTGCCGAGAATAGGTGTAACTCCGGGCGATAGCGTCAGGGTCGAAACGAACGATCGGCCGAGCGTCGGCAACTCCACCAGTTGGTTCGTTGTAACCGTAACAGCCAGGGCGGCGTTCTCCGTGTGCAGCAGCGGCGCCGTTGCAGAGACCTCCACCGTCTGCTGCGCGTTCCCAACCTGCAGTTGAAAATCGGCGCGGAAATCCAGCTGCTGCGTGATCTCCTGACCGGTACGCGTCGCAACCTGGAAGCCTTCCTTCTGAACCTGAATGTCGTAAACACCAGCGGGAATGCCGGTGAATGTGTACTGTCCGAGGCTGTTAGTCGTCTGGCTTCGCGTGAAGCCGGTTTTGGTCTCGCGGATGGTGACGGTCGCCGATGGAACGGCAGCTCCCGTCGAATCGGTGACGAAACCCGTCACGGAACTGGTGATTGTCTGCGCGACGGCAATAGAGGACGTGGCGAGCCACATCGATAGCAGCGCGCCAATCAAAGAAGTGCGTTGAGGTATCACGGCGGACCTCCCACTTTAGCGTTGGTAGGTAACGAGTCTTGGTAGCATGCTAGGCCCGCTGCGGTCTGTTCGTCCATTAGAATTTGCAGACTGTTGCTGACTAATTCTGATACACTCGCCGGGATGGAAGTCCGCCAGCTTGAGATGTTTCTCGCCGTAGTGGAGGCCGGGTCCTATCTCCAGGCTGGGGAGCGGCTCCATGTTGCGCACTCCGCCATCCATCGACAGGTGAAGATGCTCGAGGAGGAGATCGGCGAGCCGCTCGTCTATCGCGACGGGCGAACGCTGCAGCTTACTGCGGCCGGCCGCGATGTTGAGCAACTTGCACGGCGCGTCTTGAACGATATCGCAAACGTGAAGATGCGCCTGCGCGAAAGCCACAGTCTGGAGTCCGGCAGGGTCCAGCTGGGAACCGGCACAACGATGGTGCTTACGTTCCTGCCCCGAGTGCTTGAGGTGTTTCGCGCGCGGTACTCGGGCGTCGAGGTGCAGGTCATGACGGGCACTGCAACGGAGGTGCTTGCCGCGATTGCAGCGGGCTCGCTGGATCTGGGTATCGTGTTCACCACGCCCGTGTCTCCGATCGATACCGCCGATTTGGAACTGACGCCCTTATATGAGGAGGAGTTCGTCCTGATTGTTCCGCCCGGATCGCCGTTCGAGCGCCGCGCTTCCGTGTCTGTTGCTGATCTGAACGGAGCGTCCATGATCACGTTCTCGCGATCGAGCCGGATGAGGCAGTTCATCGAATCGCAACTCGCATCGCGGGGCGTGCGCATTAAAGTCGTCATGGAACTCGAGAACGAAGAAGCGATCGAACGCATGGTGGCCCTGGGCATCGGGTCCGCATTCGTAAGCCGGCGCCGTGCTGAAGCGGAAGGCCTCCCGTTCGTGACGCTGAGCGACATCGATATCTGCGCGACCGCAAGTCTGGCGGTCTCAGCTCGCATTCCAATGACCCGCGCCGCACGCGAGTTTCGAACCATCTGCCTGGAGTGCGCCGGCCGCCATTATCAGATGGGAGCGCACGTCTAGCGCTTGCGTGCCGGTTAGGCCGTGAACTGTGGTGGCGGCTGGCTCGGAAGTCCGCGGCGGGTTTCCGGAATCGCGTAAGATGTGTCACCGTGCTCAATATGAAGCGGCTCTTGATCCTGCTTGCGGCAGCCGGACTAATGCAGGCACGACCCTTGGGTCATGGGACACAGGGGTGCGGGCGGCGCGCCCGGAGAATACGACGGCGGCCTTTCGCTACGCGGCGGAAGCGGGCGTCGACGTCATCGAACTCGACATGGTTGTCACCTCTGACGATCGCATCGTAGTCAGCCATGACGTCACAGTGAATCTGAGATATGCAGGAATCAAGGTGTTCTCAGGGACGACCGACGATCCGCAGGTATGGAAGAAGCTCATCGAAATGGGCGTGGACGGGATCCCGACCGACAACCCCGCCGGACTGATTTAGCTGATGAACCGCTAGCCGAGGTCTTCGAATCGGTCGGTCCAACAAGTATTCTCAAACAGTTCTGGGCCTGCCGCCCCACGCTTCCATTCAACAACTCGACACCGGCAAATGCTTTCCGCAGTAACCAATCACAATCTTCTCCTTGTCGGCGTCCCAGTGGAAATGCACCCGAATTGTCTTCGTCACGTCGTTCGCCACGCCAATCTTCAGATGGCGGAACATCTCGACTTCTCTGCCGTCATACAGGAACGTTCTCAGCCGCCGCATGGCCTTATTCCGCATGACCGTTTCGGACTCCTTGGCTGCGTATTCATTATTAGAGAAAACGGTCCGTGCCCGGCTGTCACCTTCGTTCATCAGCTTACTGCGATAGTCAGTAACTAACTTTCTCAGCAGGCGCATTAATTCGCGGCCATTCGCGAATCCGTTCATCTCTTCCGCACTGCTCCGTGCACTTGGAAGCACAATACACTTGTCTGGGTACACTTTCTCGAGAAGGTCCAGACAGTCCAAGGGCGATGGTTCATCGCGCCATGCGAGCTCTACGAGCTCAGTCACGTCAATTCCATCCGAGGGACTTTCGCGCGCCTGCGAAAGCCGATCTTTGAGAGATTGGATCGTATAGTCCTTCCTAGCACTTTCCTTTTTGGCGTCTTCCAGTTCTTCTCTTAACGTCGCAACTGTAGCCTCTAATTGTGAGTTCTGGTTAACGAGCTCATCAAAGTACTCAATTTGTTTAGCCGCCTCGTTCTCAGCCTTCTCCAACTCGAGGCGCAACTGCTCCGCAGTCATGCGCAGGCTCTTTTCACGGGCAGCATGCATGCGCCGCCGTATCGCAAGCTGGGCTACGCCCTCCGGCCGAATGCGCTCTCGCAGTCGCTGAACATTTGTGTTATTCGTCACCCATTTCAGCAAGTGGGAAATTCGCTCATGCTGGTTGCTTCCCCAATCAAGGATCTCGTCAGACAAAAACAGTTTGTTGCGCACAATGCCAGTTGGCGTTGGTGTGAACAGCACATTTACAGCGCCACCCCACGCTGAGAACTGCTGCCCTAGGACCTCTGCCATGTCATAGCTGTTGAAGTTTCGATGAATCTGAACGACCTGGCCTAGCCCGATGAGTACCTGCTGCAAATCCTCGACGTCCAGTAGGTACTCTCCTTCTTTGGTCGGACTCACAAGCAAGAGCGGGCAATCTCTTTCCTGGCGCCCTATCTCCACTGCTAACGCATGATACGAGTCCATGTCCTCGCCAACCGACTTCACTTCTAGGGCGCCGACGGAAGGGGCGAACGATGCTGTGGGCGTCTGCTCAACGTTCTTGACGACGTACCGAATCACCCGAGGGCACGATGGCGCAACCGGGCTCTGGCCGGCCAGGACACTGCTCTCATCCGTTCTTAGAACGCACGAGAAGTTGACGCACTGTCTCACTCTTTTGAAGCCTAGTTCCGTGATCCAGTGTCGTCCACGAACGCTGTCGTCGGGGTTTCTCAAGGTCCAAGCATAAAGCACAGGTTCTTCCTCGTCCGTCGCTACAATCCTCAGCCGCGACGGGGCGGCGATGCGGCTGCCATCGAAACGCGTAAAGCTGCGACAGCCCTCGAACTCGCCCTCCCGTCTCAACTGGTCGGGGTGCAACCCAAAGCCAAGCTGTTCCTTCAACCACCCGCCAATTGCTTTGAAAAGTGCTTCCTCTACTCCTTCGCCCTCGAAACGAAAATGATTCGCATAGACCAACATCAACAACTCTCCGAAACTGAACTCCAACCACTCATTCAATAAGTCCGGTGCATGCCGGCTGCCTTGTACGCCGTAGATCTCATTAAGAGAGAACGTTTGACATATATTACACAATGCTCCAAATTGTGGTGATTTCAGGCGCACTAACTCCGGCACAATGAAGAACCGTTCTGGTAATAAGGGCGGAACTAGTGGAAGTCATAGTACCTTATGTTGAAGGCCTTTGACGCGCCTCTTTCGTTTGCTGCCGCCAAGCGCACGTTGGGTTAGGTGCTCTCACTGACTCTTGCAGAAAACGCTTCCCGCAAAGTGTTAACTGAGTGTAGAATTGACTTTCTTTTTCATCGTTGACGTGATCAATCTGTATAGGCGTGGTACGGGAGTACCAGAACTCTATCTGCAAATGTTGATGAAGCCATGTGGTTCGCGGTAAGCCGTGCCTGATAGAGACGCCATGAGAGTTCTGACGCAGCTTCTAACTGTGTGGGCGGTCGTAGGAATCGCCGCGACGCCGCCGCAAGGATCGGGATCGGTTCGCCTCATTCGTACATACGGCGAGGGCAAGCTAAGTAGTTACAGTGAACTGTTGGACCTCTCAAATGATGGTGGTCTTCTGCTCTCCAACGAGGTCCGGTTTGGTCGCTGCCCCGAGGGGAAGCCCCACTGCTGTTTTGAGAAACTTGTTGTCCATGATACAAAAACCGGCCAGCGGATTGGCAAACTGCCGAGCCAAGCGGGAGGCCTAGCGCTCGCGGAGGGTCGCGCTAGCCCGCCGCCAAGTGACGTAACTTGTCCGGATTGCGCACTACGTAGAGCGCCCGCACGACGTCGCCTTCAATCTCGAACGCCGCGGTTTGCACCGGCCCCTCGGGTGCGTCCACAATGAGAGCGGGCATGCCGTTGATGGTCGCAAGGCGCACGGTGAAATCATCCCGCCACCATGCATCCGGACGTTTCCGCGAGACCTCGATCAGGAACTTCGCCACGCTATCGGCGCCATCGATGACGTTCAAAGCCGCCCGCACTTTGCCGCCACCGTCCGTAACGACGCGCGCGTCGCTCGCTAGCAGGTGCATCAGCCCGGTGAGATCGCCGGACTGAGTTGCGGCCGCAAACGCGGAGATGAGTTGAGCGTGTTTCGGATCGATTCTGCCCGATGGCCGGGTTGCGCCGCGTGGCCGCAATTCGCGAATATGCGCGCGTGCGCGCGCCGCAAGCTGCCGGCATGCCGGCTCGCTCCTCTCCAGCGCCGCTGCGACTTCGCTGAACGAGAAGTCGAAGACGTCATGCAGCAGGAAGGCCGCGCGCTCGAGTGGAGATAGCCGGTCGAGCATCAAAAGCAGCGCTATCGACAGATCCTCAGCCAATTCGGTGCGGCTGTCGGGTGCGAGCGCTGCTGTGTCAATCACCGGCTCCGGCAGCCAGGGACCGACGTACTCCTCGCGGCGGGCGCGGGCCGACGTCAGCAAGTCGAGACAAATCCGTGTCGCCGTAGTCATCAGAAAGGCCCTCGGGTCCAACACGGTGTCGCGATCGGCCGCATGCCAGCGCAAGTATGTCTCCTGCACGACATCCTCGGCGTCAGCCATTGACCCGAGCATGCGGTACGCAAGACCGAGCAAGCGCCGGCGGTACGGCTCGAAACCGGCGGCCGGATCTGAAATAGGACTCGTGGAGCTCACGTTGTCAGCCCCGACTCCAAGGCGGTTCGGCGGCAGCGGGCCAGAGCCAGCGCACCAAGGCCGAGGGCGACCAGGCCTAGGACGAGCGCTGCAGCGCCACCGACGACTCCGTTGCCTGTGCCGGGACCTCCCGTGGCGACCGACAGATTCAGACCGCCATTCACAGCGGCGATTCCCCCTGCCAGCAGGGCGCCGACGGCTCCGGCTCGCGGAGAGCGAGTGCCGGAACGGCTGGCGGGGCGGGCCAGAGCGCGCGCCCCGATGACCACGCCAGCCGTTGCCAAAAGAGCTGCTGTGGTGGCCCAAAGTCGACGGGCGGTCGGGCCGTGAACTGTGGTAACCGCTGGTTCGGAAAGGTGCGCGGCCGCCAGCACGGCATAGACGAGCCCACCGAATAGGGCTGCTGTAAGCAAGGGGATAAGGATCATAGCGAAGGTTCGTCTCATATTTTCGCTCTCAGGGTCTCCAATGCTGGGACGGGATAGGTCCTCCGAATGTGACATCGCTTCCCGCCGGATACGACACAGAAATTGGCGAACGTGGCGCAAGGCTCAAGGGCCGGACGACGATAGTGGTAGCTCACCGGCTCAGTACTGTCAGGTCTGCCGATCGTATACTAGTCATCCAGAACGGCTGTATTGTGGAGGCCGGCAGACATGATGAGCTGCTCGAGCATGGCCATCTTTATCATCGGCTTATAGAGAGTCAGGCGGCGGCATCTGCCTGACCTTTTTCTGTATGATTGCGAAGCGATAAAACGGCTATGACCGAAATCTTCGAGGACTTCCGGCACACGATACGCGGATTGCTGCGGTCGCCCGCATATACAATCACATGCCTGCTCACGATGACGATTGGCATCGGAGCAACCATCACGATACTGAGCGTCGTTTATTCAGTGCTGTTCAAGCCGCTGCCTTTTGCAGAGCCGGATCGACTGGTAGCGATCGCCCGTGAAGGCAGCACGCGCCTCAGCGGTCAAATCTTTCTGCAGATCCGGGAGCATGCGCGCAGCTTTGAACACGTTGTGGGTCAGAGCGGTCGCCTCGGCTGGAATGTGATCGCCGGGCAGGAAGCCGAGTATCTCGAGGGGTTCCGGATCTCCAGAGGTTACTTTGCCGCGCTGGGGATCCGGCCGGCGCTTGGCCGCGAGTTTACAGAGCAGGAAGATCAGCCGGGCGGCCCTAGCGCTGTAATCCTCAGCGGCGAGTTATGGCGGCGCCGGTTTCAGGAGCGCGCCGACGTTATCGGGACGACTGTTCTATTAGGCGGGGTGCCGCATACCGTCGTAGGGGTCATGCCGGCCGGCATCCAGACTTTCCCCGCCGCTGATCTCTGGACGCCGCTGCGGGTTTCTCCGGCGGATAATTCGTGGAACTATGATGTGTTCGCTCGCTTACGCGGCGGCGTTACTGTCGCTCAGGCGACGAGCGAGATCCAGTCATTGCGTGCCTCGCTCGTGGTGACCGGTCCCAACCGGGATACACAGCCGCCAGCTCTCATTGTCACGCCGTACCAGACCGCTCTCGTCGGGGACAAGAGCCGGGCGCTTTACGTTCTGCTGGCGGCAGTCACGCTGCTGCTCGTAATCGCGTGCGCGAACGTCGCTGCCCTCCAGCTCGTGCGCGGCACAGCCCGGTTGCGGGAGCTGGCAGTCCGAATCGCGCTCGGAGGACGCCGCCGGGTGGTGCAACTGTTGCTCGTCGAAGCAGCGGTCCACGCGGTTCTCGCCGCGTCCTTTGGTCTGGCGGCCGCCTTGTGGGCAATCCGCATTGCTCCGACGTTCGTGCCTGAGGAACTCCTGGCTCAGACTCGTGTCAGCGTGGAGTGGCCGGTTGTGCTGGCATCGGTCGGGCTGGCCGTTGTGACGGTCGTTCTTTGTGCATTAGTGCCAGCTCTGGACCTTGCGCAGACCGGCATTCATACGGCGCTTCAGTCCGGAGCGGCCCGGCATACGGCCAGCGCTCACACCGTTCGCCGGCTGCGGGTTATTGCCTCCGGTGAGATGGCCCTCACCGCTGTCTTGCTTGTCGCAGCGGGATTACTGATCAAAACCTACACAAACATGCGCCGCGCCGAGCTCGGCTTCGATCCCCGGAATGTCCTTGTCGCATCGATGTCTCTGCGTGGCTCGCTCGATGGGATGGAGCCGCTGGCGTTCTTCGACCGAGCTCTGGCTCGCTTGCGGGAAGTGCCGGGTGTGGAAAGTGCGGCCGTTGCGAGCAGTATTCCGGTCGATCGCGGGCTCAACCTCCCGATTGAATCCCCGCCGGAGCGTGCTTCGCGGGAGGTTATTTCGGTGGACTGGGTGTACGTATCTCCTGATTACTTCGAAACGCTTCGCATCCCGCTGCTGCGCGGTCGCCGGTTTACCCCGCATGACCGGAGCGCCGGCGCGCCGGTGGCCATTGTCAATGAGGCCTTTGCGCGCGAGTATTTCGGAGGGCCAGCGGCGCTTGGGCGGCAAATTCGTCTTGTCAAAGGTTTGCAAGGAGACCCGCCGCGTGAGATCGTCGGCATCGTGGGCAATGTAAAGAGCGCCAGTTCCGCGGCGCAATCCGACGCGCCAAATGCGCTCGCCGCAGCTGCGCCGCCAACGATCTATGTTCCGGTTGCTCAGGTGCCTCCTGGCCTCATGAACCTGGCGCACAATTTTGTGCATGTTCATTGGATTGTCCGCGGACGCGGCATGGATGCGGAAACGCAAGCCGCCGTCAGAGCGACACTTGCAAGAGAGCAGCCTCTGCTTCCGGTCATCGGTTTGCGGTCCATGGCCGAAGTCGTCGCGGAAGCAATCGCGACCGAACGATTCCACGCGGTCATCGTCGCGGCGTTCGCGATCGTTGCGATGATTCTCGCCGGCGTCGGCCTCTATGCGCTTTTTGCTTACAGCGTGAAGCAGCGTACGCAGGAAATCGGCATCCGGATGGCGCTGGGCGCCCGTCCTGCGGACATTGTTGCTCAATTTGGCCGGGAGGCCCTGAGCATTTCCGTGATCGCGATCGGCGCCGGTTTCGGTTTGGCCCTCGCGCTGTCGCGAGTTCTCCAAAGTGTCATTTGGGGAGTAGAGGCACTCGACCCGGGAACATACATTACTGCAGCCGGCTTGCTCGTACTCTGCGGGATTGCGGTAACTCTGGCGTCAGCCGGTCGTGCGGCACGCATTGACCCCGCTGACGCCCTGCGTTCGGAGTAGTTCCAATTCAGTACGCGCCGCTTCGGATCGCAGCCAGATGGCGGCGGAGAACTTAGCCGTGGGCGAAACCCGCCTCATTCGTTGAACTGCTTCAACGCTGCTCGAGAGAAGCTTTGATTTCACGGATGATCTCATCTATGGTCAATCCTTCGTATGCCTTACGAAGCAGGTCTGGCTGACTCGTGCGCAGCGTCATTCTGCCGTTATGAAACGGAAATAAACCAGACCAGACTCCCGTAACTACGTAACGGTTCTCACTCAGAGTCAGGTTCGGGCGGTTGTCTTTGGTTAAGAACAACAGATACTTCTCTCCTGGCTCGACGAGTGAATACTGCATGGGTTGTATAGACAGTTCTCCTTTGGTCCCGCCGCGTTGTGCGATCACCAATGATTTCAAGTCTGCTGGTCCTTTGATTGTGCGCTCGACTTGGACCGCAGCGTCCGTTTCAAGAGACCGAATGCCAGTTTCGCGAACTGCGAGGATCGATGTTACCGTACCCTCCACGACAACATCGGCCATGTCATACAGGTGCTTGAGAGACCTTGGAATGTCCTTTGGGTTTGGGGTTATATAAAGTTGTCCGCCGCCTCGTATAGGCGGATCCTCTCCCCGCTTTCGTCTGGCGTCATTTGCTTGTAAATAGCCCAGGGGGACAACGATTGAGGCTATTAATATAGCAGCAATGGGAGCCGTGCTTGTGTTCATCATGTGCGTAAATCTTTACAAAAAACACTTGCCATCGCATGCCGTTGAGTCCAATATGGCGCAATAGAATTCGTCATGAACGGACATGATCGTCGGGTCCGCACAGTTCTGCGCGCCGTTCCAGTTGGAAAGCCCAAAGAAGTGACCAAACTCGTGCGAGACCGTCATCTTCGCACCCAGTCGGGATTGATCGGTCTCGCTCCTGGACCTGATTCACCGCCGACAATGACCCAATCGATACCGCGCAGATTCAATTGGGATAGCGGCCCGAGGAGCGGCTCTAAGGACAAGAACTTGATGTGAGCAGGGGTTCGTCGCAGATCGTCAATCTCGAAACGGATCAGACGCAGTTGCTGGGGCCACAGGGAACCTGTCCTCATTCCCTCCAATTTAGCTTTCCTCGTGCAGGTGCTCGGTATATAAAGCCATAAGCCCGGTTTTTCCGGTAGTCGGATTGCATGGGCATTTTCTTTTTCTAATCCCTGTCTTATCAGGGACGATGCGGCGGCACGGCGGCTAGTTCGCTGCGAAATACGTACCACGTTCGAGATCGCCAATGAGACCGATCTGTGTCGGCCGCCAGCCTAATCTCTCTCGCGTCAGCGCGCTTGAGGCCAGGACATCCATTCCGAAGAAGTGTCCGATCCAGCCAAAATGTTCGGCCGCCTGCTCCTGCAATACGCTGATCACCGGTACATTCACGCGACGGCCGATCACTTCGGCGATTTCTTTCGTCGGAACTCCTTCATCCCCGATTGCGTGATAACTCGTTCCCGCAGAACCCTTTTCTAGCACGAGCCT
>JADGHK010000693.1 GCA_019686145.1 Bryobacteraceae bacterium
GCCCAAGATCTTCCAGCTCATGGCGGAATACGCAATCAACAGCAGATTTCGCAAGGCCGTCGCTCCGGAAGAGCTGGACGTCGAGCGCATTCGGATGCTTGTGGAGGAATCGCGCCGCAGAAAGGTGGAACTGGACGAGACTACCTTTGAGTTCAACTTCCGCAAGAGGATGGAGAAGCTGGCAAACCAGCTTGTGGAAAATCCCGACGATCTGGAATCCCTGCAAAAGCTGCACGATTTGATCCATCTGGTCAACTCACTACCTTTCCAAATTGACTGGTGGGGCGTGCAGAACAGTTGTTTTGAACTGATGGCAGCAGCACTGAGCACCAACCGCGCACGGGCAGAGGCAGGCGATGAGACGGCCAGGCAATGGCTCCGCCTCCTCCAGGGCATCTGCGAGGGTTGCGGAGTCAGGCTGCAATGAACCTGGTGAAGGCCAATCGCATTCCCGTCGCGACCTACCGGGTTCAATTCAACAAACACTTCGGCTTCCGTGACGCCATCAACTTAGTGATCCCCTATCTCGAGGGCTTGGGCATTACCGATCTGTACGCCTCTCCCATCGTGAAGGCCCGAACGGGAAGCCTGCATGGATACGACGTAACCGACCCTTCGGTGCTCAACCCGGAACTCGGCACAAGGGAAGACTTCGAGGAGCTTATACGCGAGCTTCAGTCCCGGAACATCGGAGTGCTGCTCGACATTGTGCCGAACCATATGGCAGCCAGCAGTGAGAATCCGTGGTGGACGCACGTCCTCGAAAACGGTTCCAGCTCCCCTTACGCCACTTTCTTCGACATTAACTGGGAGCCGACGCGGACGGAGCCGAAGCACGTCGACTCGCTGATGGTCAGTCAGGACGAACGCATTTTCCTGCCAATTCTCGGCGCCTCCTACGGCGCCGTCCTCGAGAACCAGGAACTCGAGCTCATTCATGAGCGTGAGGGCTTTTTCATCCGGTATTACACTGCGAAGCTGCCTGTCGATCCCTGGTCCTATCCCATGATTTTGCGGCCGGGATTCGACGAATGGGCAAATCGGGCAGGAGTTGAGAGCCCCGCCGCGCGAGAGCTGTGTATTCTGCTCGAAGCGTTCGAACGGCTTCCGCACCGGGCCTCCACGGACTGGGAGATGCTCGAGGCGAGATCGCGCGACCTGGCCGACCTGAAACGCCGCCTGTGGGAACTGCGCGAGACTTACCCGGAAATCGCGGCCTATATCCAAAGCCGTCTGGAATTCTATCGGGGAACGAAGGGAGATCCGCGAAGTTTTGATCCGCTGGACCGTCTGCTCTCCGAACAGCCATACATTCTCGCCTACTGGCGCGTTGCGCGCGAGAAGATCAACTACCGGCGCTTCTTCGACGTGTCCGAGCTGATTGGTTTGCGAGCAGAGGATCCGCATGTCCATCAGGCCACCCATGAGTTCATTTATGAGCTGGTTCGATCGGGCAAGGTCACAGGGCTGCGAATCGATCATGTCGATGGACTTTACGATCCCGCGGAGTATCTTAGCCGCATACAGGAGAACGTACCAGGAACGTACGTCGTAGTGGAAAAGATTCTCCAGAGCGACGAGGCGCTCCCAGCAACCTGGCCCGTCGCGGGAACCACCGGCTATGACTTCCTCGGTGTTCTGAACAACGTCTTCGTGCGGCCGCAGGGACTGCGCGACCTTGAAAAGCTGTACACGCGGTTGACGGGGGTGAACGTACCGTTTGAGGAGATCGTCTACCGACAGAAGAAACGCATTATCGAACAGCTGTTTGCGGGCGAAATGCTGGCTATGGGGTTGCACCTCGGACTCTTGGCCGAGCAGGACCGTCATGCCCGCGACCTCAGTCCCCAGGAACTCCGGCAAGCGCTCATGGAGATCACAGCGTGCCTGCCCGTCTACCGGACCTACATCCGCTCGTTCGAATTGAACGACCATGACCGGAAGTATCTTGCGAGGGCATTCGCGGAAGCGCGCGGGCGCAATCCGGACATTACGCCCGAAGTCTTCGACTTTGTTGAGAGCATTCTCATGCTCCGCTTCTCTCTCCACGCGACGGACGAGATGAAGGAGCGCGCGCTGAGGTTCGTAATGCGCTGGCAGCAGCTCACCGGACCCGTTATGGCGAAAGGCCTCGAAGATACGAGCCTCTACGTCTACAACCGGCTTGTTTCACTGAATGACGTCGGCGGCAGGCAGCAGGCAGTTTCCCCGCAGCAGTTTCATGAGTTCAACATGAACCGCGCGAGCTGCTGGCCCGCTACCCTGAACGCCACATCGACCCACGACACCAAGCGCAGTGAAGACGTGCGCGCCCGGATCAATGTTCTCTCGGAAATGCCGGCCGAATGGACGCGGCGC
>JADGHK010000694.1 GCA_019686145.1 Bryobacteraceae bacterium
AGTCTTCGGCGTTCTCGCTCCATGGCGGCATGGTCATGAGCCCCCGAAGGCAGAGGTTGGAACACCCCCGGATCACCTCGATCAGCTCGGAAAGATTCCCGGGTGCAACGCCGCTTTTGGCCTCCTCTTCGGAAAGCTTCACTTCCACGAAGACGTCGAGACGAGCGCCTGTTTCATTCAGGCGCCGGGCCAGTTTCGGCGTATCGACGGTGTGGATGAACTGGAAAAGCGAGGCAGCCTTCTTCGCCTTGTTTGATTGCAGATGGCCAATGAGATGAAAGCGGGCGCCCGCGAGTGCTGCTACCTCCGGCGCCTTCCTTTCGAATTCCTGGACATAATTCTCCCCGAAGTCGCGAATGCCCAGCGCATAAGCTTCCTGGATCACGGATGCCGGAAAGACTTTGGTTACAGCAACGAGCGTGATCTCTTCGCGCTTTCGTCCTGCGCGGCCTGCTGCTCGCAGAATTCGCTCTTCGACCTCCTGTAATCGTTCTTGAAGCACGTAAGCAATTATAGGGGGTTGACGCACACTATTACTTGAGCGACATGAGAGAGCAGACCGGCGCCTGTCCCGATCCGCAGGAACTTAAGGCAGCGATCGAACGTTTCCTGTCGAGCGCAAAGAATCCCACCCTTATTGAGCCTGGGGAGGATCCGTTTGCACTGGCGCCCGGGCAGGTTTCGCTGGAGATTCAACACTCGTGGCTGTTGCTGCAGGTATGGGATGCCAGCCGGAATATCGTGCGTCGGCTGACTCGCCTCGATTCGGAAAAGGCGGGACGGATTGACGTCGTTTTCGAACGCTTCGGAAGGCGCACTGGAAAACTGTCACTGGTAGACCTGGCGCGTCCGGACCGTCAGGAGGCTGGCAGGCGCAGCTACCGGCAGGCGTTCCGGGAACAGTTCCGCCGCTTCCTGCGGCGCCAGTTCCCGGGGTGGCAACTCGCAGAATTGAGCACCGAACCGGATTTGCAGCATTCCCTGTCGCCCGCATACCCCAGGGCAATGCTGCGAAAGGGGACTTCGGCGTGGGCAGCCATCGCGTCTCCGCCCGGCCATTCCGATCCCGCGGGCTGCCTGACTTTCGGACTCATCTGGCTCGAATATCTGCGCCGGCGGGAACCGAGGCTATGCGTCGGAGGACTCGCCGTCTTTGTACCGAGAAGTCACCATCTGACAACGGCGCTGCGAATGCGCCTGCTGAATCCGGACGCTGCCCGCTATCTTCTATTCCTCTACGACGAAAACGGTTTTGAGGAGGTGGCGGATCTCGCCGATTGCGGCAACCTGCAATCGTCGCTGCATCCCTGGCGGCGTCCGGATGGTTTGGACGATCCGCTTGTGCAGCGCCTGCAAAAACTCGAGCATGTCGAAGTCATCCCGGCCAACGACGGAGCCCTTCACCTTCGTGTTCGAGGGCTCACCTTTGCCGTTTATCGCGAAGGCAAGCTTGTGTTCGGTGCGGAAACTAAGACTGTTGCCGATGCGTCCAACTTGACAGAACTGGAACGGATTGCTGCGGAAATCAGCCGGCTGCGTGCGGCGGAGGCGCCGGACCGTCGAAATCCGGTCTTTTTGAAGAGGCCGGAAGCGTGGCTGGAATCGAGTGTCCGCGCCAGCTTGCTGGAAATTGACCCGGTTCTGCTGCCGTCACCGGTCTACGGGCAGGTCCCGGCATTTGCCGGCGGCGATCGCGATGTACTCGACTTGCTTGCAGTCGAGCGGAAGGGGCGCCTGGTAGTTGTAGAGCTGAAAACCACGGCTGATCCTCATCTTCCACTGCAAGCTCTTGACTATTGGATGCGGGTGGACTGGCATGCCAGGCGGGGAGACTTCACGGCCTTCGGTTACTTTCCGGGTGTCCCGTTATCCACACAGCCGCCCCGGTTGCTGCTGGTTTCGCCGGCGATGTGCTTCCATCCCACAACCCAGGACGTGCTCCGGTACCTGTCTCCTGAAATCGAAGTGGAGAGGGTTGGGCTTAACATAGAATGGCAAAGGCGGCTGAAAGTACTGTACCGTGTGCGCGGCGCCCGAAGCGCACAATGGACGGCCGCAGAGCAGGAAAGAGGGAATGGCGCGTAACATTTTGTCTGAGATTCGTTCCGCGATTGCATCGCTGAACCCGCAGGAGGTGAGAGAGGCAGCCCTGCGGCCAGTGTCGATCGGCCTGATGGCCTCGACCAGCGAGGCATTCCGAGCGATGGAGGACTTCTTCTCCACGCAGTCCGTGTCGAACGAACGAAGACTGGAAGCCATCAGCATTTTGCATCGGGTCAGTGATCCCGACGAGTACGGCCAGTTCGACTTGCTGGTGGTGGAAGAGGGTCTGCCGCTCGAAACCTCGAATTCTTTCG